>JBIOWR010000097.1:0-16152 GCA_044868775.1 Actinomycetota bacterium | reverse complement strand
CCCTTTTCCGCTTGAAATCTCGTCGTTTCCAACCGAATAGGGATCCGGGTGGAGAAATCCCGGATCCCACCGACCTGGAGAACGGATCGAAGTGGAACCGAAGGATTTCTTCCGCGTCGTCTTGCGGCGAAAGCGGACCGTCGTCACGGCGATCATCATCGTCGTGGGCGTTGCCATGTTCGGCTCGATGAAGAAGCCGGACCAGTTCCAGGCGACGTGTCGCGTCCTCATTCAAGCCGTGGGTCCCGACGTGCTCGCCGAGAAGGGCGCGCCTTCGATCGAGGTGTACTCCAGCTTCCCCACCATCAAGGCCGTCATCGAGAGCCCGCGCATGGCACAGCGCGTGGCCGATCTCCTCAAGGTGCCCTACGCGCGCGTCGGCGGTCGCATCAGCGCAGGCTTGCTCCCCAGTTCGACGATCTTCGAGATGAAGACGTTCGACTCCGACCAGCGATTCGTCTCGACGCTGTGCAACGGCTACGCCGCGGCAATCATCCAGGACCGGCGAGAGAGCGCGCACAAGTTCATCGCGCAGGTCCGCACCACGCTGATCAGCGAATCCAAGGAACTGTACGCACAGCTCGACGACGTCCGCACGCGCGCGACTGCGGCTGCGAAACGCGGCGAGCGCACCGTCGAGTACCAAGTCGAAGAGGCCACGATCCTCTCGCAGCTTCGCGATTACCAGATCCGCCTCACGCGCATCCGTACGCAGGAAGAGCTCATCGACGAGGGTGGTGGCCAGGCGCTCACCACCGCACCGCCGCTCGGCGTGAAGCTCGGGCCCAACCACAAGAAGGACGCGATGCTCGCGCTCATGGTTGGGCTCATCTTCGGTTTGGCGCTCGCGTTCGTCCGCGAGTACCTCGACGACACGATGCGCGACAAGGACTCCATCGCCAGGGAGCTGGGTCTCCCTGTGCTTGCGACGATGCCGGCCGAAGGCGGGGTGACGGGATACGTCGATCCCTCCTCCAAGGCCGTCGAAGCGGCGCGCTCGTTGCGAACCAACCTGGGCTCGCTCGGGTTCCCGAACGAGCTGCGCGCGCTCGTCGTAACCTCCACGCTGTCGAAGCGACGCGCGAACACCGTGGCGAACCTCGCCGCGGCGGTCGCGGAAGCGGGGCGCACCGTGCTCGTCATCGGCGCCGACTTTCGCAACCCGCGCCTGCACGAGCACTTCGGAGTTGGAAACGCGATCGGGCTTTCGAGCGTCGTTCGCGGACAGATGTCGATCGACCAAGCCGTCCGGCCGGTTCCCGGTCTGGACGGCGTTTATCTGCTTCCGACCGGACCGCAGGTCTCCAACCCCGGCGAGCTGCTCGCGTCGGACGCGATGGAGGACTTGCTCGACGACGCGTGCCATTGGGCCGACGCGGTCATCATCGACGCGCCGCCGGTGCTCACCGCGGCGGACGCGTCGGTGCTCGGCACGATGGCCGACGGCGTCGTGCTCGTGATGAGCGCGGGACGCACGCAGCGCGAGCAAGCGATCGAAGCGAAGGATCAGCTGGTCGCCGGCGGAGCGAACCTGCTCGGCATCGTGCTGTCCGGCAGCAGTGACGCGCAGGGCTCCAAGGGTCTTTCGCTCACGAGCTTCCGCAAGGACGCGCACGACGAGGACGACCTCCCGCCCCTCATGCCGTACGGCGCGTGGGCCGGCGCGGGCGGCACCGACTGGGGCACGCCGGCGATGTACGAGACGCCGCTGCCGGCTCGCCGCGCAACGGCAACGCGCGCGCGCAGCACGAAGGCGGCGCCCGCGCGGTCGCGCAACGGGTCTCGCAACGGCGGTGGCTCGCGCAACGGCAACGGCGGTGGGTACGCCGCGCGCAACGGCGGGACGTACCGTAACGGCGGCAACGGCAACGGCGCGCGTAATGGAAACGGCACCCGTTCGCGCAACGGCAACGGGAACGGATACGCACGCACGAGCGGCAACGGCTCGCGCAACGGCGACACGCACCGCAACGGCAACGGCGCGCGGAGCGGGAATGGGAACGGCGCGCGGAGTGGCAACGGCGGCGGCGCGGCGCCGCGTAGCGGCACCGGCTCGCGCAACGGCGAGACGTACGGTTACTCCACGCGCGGGCGCAACGGCGGCGCATACGCGCCGGCCCGGAACGGCGGCGGCAACGGGCGCGGCAACGGCGGATACACGCGCACGGCCTCGGGTCGCAACGGCAACGGCAACGGCAACGGCTCCGCTCGCCGCACGGGCAACGGCACGGCCCGCACGAGCAACGGCACGGCACGCACGGGCAACGGCACAGCGCGCACGGGTAACGGCAACGGCGCCCCGCGTCGCAACGGCAACGGCACCACGCGGAAGGTCGTCGCCGCGCGCCGCACCCGGAGGGATTGGTAGATGCGGCTCGCGATCGTCTCCCGCGACGTGCCGCCGCGCGTCAGCGGGATCGGCGACTACGCGGACTTGCTGGCGCACGAGCTCGCGGCGCGCGGACACGACGTCGTCGTGCTGTGCTGCCCGCCGGCGGACGCGCGGACCAAGGTCGACGTGCGCCCGGTGATCCCCGCCTTCGACGCCACGTCGATTCCGGCGATCGACGCCGCGCTCGCCGAGGCGCGTCCCGACGCGATCCTGTGGCAGTACAACCCGTTCTCGATCGGCCGGAAGGGCGTCGGCCCGAGCGCGGGACGCATCGCGCGCACGATGGCACGGCACGCGCCGCTCGTCCTCGTCGGCCATGAATTGTGGTTTCCGTGGGCGCGCGAAGGCGCGCGCGGGCTCGTGTGGGCGATCGCGCAACGCCTCGAGACCGCGGCGGTGTTCCGCGCCTCCACGCACGTCGTGGTGACCACCGAGTCGCGGCTCAAGACAGTGCGCAGGTGGTTTCGCAAGAGCGAGGTGTCGCTCGTGCCGATCGGCGCCAACATCGAGCCCGATCCCACGCACGCAACCGATGACGTACGCGGAAGATACGGGCTCGGCGCCGGCTCGTTCGTCGTCGCGCACGTCGGCAGCGCCGGACCCGGACGCGACCTGCGCCCGGTCTTCGAGGCGTTGCGCCGCGTGCGCGCCGAAGGCATCGACGCGCGCCTGTTGCTCATCGGTTGCGGCGGCACGACCGACGTGCCGCCCGGTCTCGAATCGGCCGTCGTCTCCACCGGCGTCCTCCACGCAGCCGAGCTCTCGCGAACGCTGCGCGTTTCGGATGCGTACGTGTTCTGCGAGCCGTCCGGCCCCGCCGCCGGCCGCAAGGGAAGCTTGCTCGCCGCGTTCGCGCACGGCCTTCCGGTGGTTGCGTTCACCGGTCCCGACCGTGACTCGGCGCTGCGCAACGACGAGAACGTGTTGCTCGTCGAGCCCCGCGCCGACACAGTCACGCGCGCGCTGCGCGCGCTCGCGAACGACGTGTCGCTGCGCGCGCGCATCGGACAAGGCGCGCGCACGCTGTACGACGAGCGCTTCTCGTGGCCGGTCGTCGGCGCGAAGCTCGAGCGCATCCTCACCGAACACAGGCAGAGGGAAAGCTGATGCGTGACGTCATCGCCCGGTATCGGCTCTCGATCCCGGTATTCAATGCCTTCCTCGCGCTGGGCGCGTACTACCTCGGCAAGCAAGTGCTCGCCGGCGGACCGATGCTGCGTATCTGCGCGGCCGGCGCCCTCGCGGCCCTCCTTGCGATCCCGGCGATCCGCCGTCCGCAAATGGCGCTGCTCGGACTCTTCGTGTGGTTGCCGTTCCTCGGTCTCGTGCGACGGTTCTTCATCACCAGCTCCGGCGCGACCGCGCTGGACCCGCTGCTGCTGATCTCCACGCTCGTGACGATCCTCATCTTCGTCACGCTGATGATCTCGCGGCGCGCGGTCCTCGGCGGCACGCCGCTCGCGAAGCTCGTGTTCTTCTTCCTGGTGATCGCAACGCTGGAGCTGTTCAACCCGAACCAGGGGAACTGGCTCGTCGCGCTCACCGGCGTCATGTTCATCATCACGCCGATCCTCATGTTCATGATCGCGCGCTCGATCGCGGACGAAGCGTTCGTGCGGCGCGTGCAGTGGGTGGTCATCCTCACCGGCGTGTTCGCCGCGTTGTGGGGGCTGAAGCAGGTCTTCTTCGGCTTCGCCGGTTTCGAGAAGGAATGGCTGAGCTGCTGCAGCTACGGCGCGCTCAAGGTGCACAGCACGACGCGGCCGTTCTCCACGTTCTCCAACGCCGTCGAGTTCTCGACGTACATGGGCTTCGCGATCGTGATGTGCTACTCGCGCGTGCTGTACGCGAGGGGCAACACGAGGCTCTTCTTCGCCGGTGCCATGACGATCATGGCGTACGCGGGGTTCCTGGTCGGCAGCCGAGGTTTCGTCGTGGGCACGCTGCTCGCCATGGTCATCCTCACCGGGCTTCGCGCGCGCAACCGGTTCTTCAGCGTCGTGATCGTGCTTATGCTCCTCGGTGCGGCCGTGATGTGGACGGCCACGCAAACGTCCACGACGGACTCGCGCGATCTCGCGCCCGGCAAGGATCAGCTCGTCAACCAGCAGCTGACCGCGTTGAAGGACCCGACCGACATCTCCAAGTCGACGCTCCCCGCCCACGCGCTGCATGCCTGGGCCGGAATCGCGTCTGCGCTGCGTCAGCATCCGGTGGGTCTCGGGACCGGAGCCATCTCGCGAGGCGGCGCAAAGTTCGGTGGAAACGTCGCGTCGTACGGAACCGAGCTCGACATCGGCAACTCGTTCGTTGCGTTCGGTCTCATCGGAGGATTGCTGTACTTCGGCGTCGTCGGCATGGCGTTCCGCCAGCTGTACGTGTTGCGCCGCGTGACCGCCAACCCGATGTGGGTCGCCGTCCTCGGCATGTGCATCCTGTCGATCGGCCAGTGGCAGAACGGCGGTGCGTACGCGATCTCCTCGCTGCTGTGGTTCTCGCTCGGAGCGTCGGATGGAGCGCTGCGCGAGCTGCGCGAGAAACGAAGGGAGCCGGCGCTCGAGGCGGCGGCATGAGCCGCGTCCTCGTCGTCACGCTCGACTTCGCGCCGACCACCGGCGGCATCCAGACGATGCTGGGCGAGTTCCTCGGCGCCACCGAGATGGAGGTGCGCGTCGTTGCGCCGGCCGATGCCGGCTGGCAACAGCAAGACGCACGTTCACAAACGAAGACGATCCGCGTGCGCGGCTTCGGTTCGTCGCGTCGCGGCTACGCGTTGCCGGTCGCACGCGTCGCGTTGCGCGAGGCGCGGCGGTGGCGTCCCGACGTGGTCCTGTTTTCCAACGTCGCGGCCGCAGCGGCCGCCCCGCTTCTCAAGCGCCCCTACGTCGTGCTCGCGCACGGCGCCGAGCTTCGCGGCAACCGGCAGAAGCTCATCGCCGGCCCGATCCTCAAGCGCGCCGCACGCGTGATCGCCAACAGCGCGTTCACGCGCGACCTCGCGATCTCGCTGGGAGCCGTCGCGGACAGGACCGTGGTCGTCAACCCGGGCTCGCCGTCGCCGCGCGCCGTCGACGCGCCCCGCGTGGAAGCGCTGCGCGACCGCCTCGGCCTCACCGGACGCGTCGTGCTCACCGTCGCGCGTCTCGTGCCGCACAAGGGCATCGACCTCGCGCTGCGCGCGCTCCCCGAGGACGCCTCGTACCTCGTGGTCGGGGACGGCCCCGATCGCGGGCGCCTCGAAGCGCTCGCACAACAGCTCGGCGTCGCCGGGCGGGTCCGGTTTGCCGGACGCCTCTCCGATGACGACCTCGCCGCCGCGTACGGCCTCGCGGATGCGTTCGTGCTCCCCAGCCGGGACCTCGGCGACGGGGGAGTGGAAGGGTTCGGGATCGTGTTGCTCGAAGCCGCATCGTTCGGCGTGCCGGTCGTGGCCGCCGAGAGCGGCGGGATCGCCGACGCGGTGATCGACGGGACGACCGGGCTGCTCGTGCGTCCCGGCGACGTGGACGGCCTGACTCGCGCAGTGCGTGTGCTTTTGTCCGATCCTGCGCGCGCGAAAGCCATGGGAAATCACGCGAGAGATCTTGCCGCTTCGTCGCGTTCTTGGGCGGCGTTCGTTAGACGAATCGACGAATGCCTGATGCAGGCATCGAGTGTGGCTCGGGAGGGCTCACGGTGAAGGTCGCAATCGTGCACGACTACTTGGTCAACCGAGGAGGGGCCGAGCGTGTCGTGGAGTCGTTGCACCGGGTGTTTCCCGACGCCCCGGTGTTTACGTCCCTTTTCCACCCCGAGGCTACCCACGAAGGGTTCGCCGGCGCCGACGTCCGCACGTCGAAGCTGCAGCGCCTGAGCAAGGACCCCGCCAACTTCCGCAAGCTGCTGCCGTTGTTCGCGCGCGCGTTCCGCCGCATGCGCCTCGACGGTTACGACGTCGTGATCTCGTCCAGCGCCGGCTTCGCGCACGCCGTGCGGCCGAAGCACGGCTGCCACATCGTGTACTGCCACACACCGCCGCGGTTCCTGTGGGACCCGCGCTACGACCGCACCGCCGTCGCGTCGTGGTGGCAGCGGCCTGCGGCAGCGGCCGCCGTGCGCTGGCTGCGCCGCGCCGACCTGCGCGCCGCGAAGAGCCCGCACCTGTACCTCGCGAACTCGAAGCTCACCGCGCAACGCGTGCACGCCCTGTACGGGCGGCAAGCCACGGTCGTGTACCCGCCGATCGACGTCGAGAAGTTTGCGATCGCACCGACCACCGGCGACTACCACCTCGTCGTGACGCGGCTCACGCCGCAGAAGCGCGTCGACGTGGCCGTCGACGCGTTCACGCAGATGGGCCGGCGCCTGATCGTCGTCGGAGACGGTCCGGCGCGCGCGCAACTCGAAGCGATCGCCGGTCCGTCGATCGAGTTTCGTGGAGCGGTCGGCGAGCAGGAGCTCGTCGGTTTGTTCGGTCGCGCGCGCGGCGTCGTCGTGCCGAGCGAAGAGGAGTTCGGCATCGTCGCGCTCGAAGCGAACGCGAGCGGCCGTCCGGTGATCGCGTACGGCATCGGCGGATCGCTCGAGACCGTGATCGACGGCGTCACCGGCGTGCTGTGGTCGCCGGATTCTCCGATGGCGCTGCGCGTCGCCGTGGAGCGCGCCGACGCGATGAATTGGGACCCGGTCGCGCTGCGCACCCACGCCGAGCAGTTCTCGCACCACGCGTTCGCGCGACAGATCACCGATTTCGTGGAGCGCGCTACCGCAGGCTGCATCGCGTGCGCGCGCACGAGGCGCGGGCGCTGGCTGCGCGGGGTGCAGCCCATCGCAAACCAGAGCGTGCGTCCGGCCGCGGTTGCCGAGGAGGGCTCGCGATGAAGATTGCCTTCGTCGTCCCGAGCCTCGGCTCCTCGGAGGGCCAGGGCAACGTCAACTTCGAGCTGTTGCAGCGCGTCGTCGCCGCCGGGCACGAGGTTGACGTGTTCTCGTCGCTCGTTCCCGAGCGCGTGCGCGAGCTGGGCGTGACCGTGCACGAGCTGTCGCGCACGCGCGTGCAGCTCGCGAACACGTGGCTGATGATCGCCGGCGCGAACCGCGCGCTGCGCAAGAGCGGCCCGTTCGACGTCGTGCACGCGGACGGCCCCTCCACGACCGAAAACGTGGACGTCGCGATGTGTCACATGCCGCACGCGGCGTGGAAGCAGCTTCCGCGCGACGCGCGCCGCGAGGGCGGCCTGCGCGGCGCGCTCGCAGGCGTGGCGCTGGCGACCGGCGTGCGGCTCGAGCGCAAGGCGTACACGCGCGCACGGCGCGTCGTGGTCGCATCCCCGTTGAGCAAGTCCGTTCTGACAATGACCGGCGTCGATCCTGATCGCATCGAGATCCTTCCCTTCGGGATCGACGCCGTGAGGTTTCGTCCGCCGAGTGGAGACGAGCGTCGCGCGGCACGCCGCGCGTTCGGCATCGCCCACGACGAGGTGTGCGTGCTGTTCGTCGGCGCGCAGGGCCCGCGCAAGGGATTGCCGGCGCTGCTGCATGCCATGGACGCGAGCGACCGCCTCGTTGCGATCGGCGATCGCCGCGCGGCCGAGGGCGAGCGTCTCGCCGCACGCCTCGGCGTGCAGGCGACGTTCACCGGCAAGATCGACGATCCGCGTCCCGCGTACTGGGCGGCCGACGTGATGGTCGCGCCGTCGCGGTTCGATGCGTTCGGAATGGCGGTGCTCGAAGCCATGGCGTGCGCCGTGCCGGTCGTCACCTCGCGCGCCACCGGCGCGTCGGCGCTGGTCGGCGACGGCGGCATCGTCGTCGGCGAGCCCACCGACGTCGAGGCGTTGGCCGGCGCGCTGAAGACGTTGCGCAACGACTCGTTCGCGCGGGCGCGGATGGGCGCGATCGGGCGCGCGATCGCGGGCGAGCGTTCGTGGGACGCCGCTGCGCAACGGTTGCTGGAGATCTACGAAGACGTCGCCGCCGAGAAGCGCGACCGGGTCGCCGTGGAGGCAGCATGAAGGCGCGAGACCCGATCCGCGTGCTGTTCCTCGACCACGTAGCGCGCCTGTCCGGCGCGGAGCAATCGCTCGCCGACCTCGTCATCGGCCTCGCGCAAGGTCCGGTCGAGCCCATCGTGATCCTTCCGAACGACGGGCCGCTCGCCGTGAAGCTCCGCGAGCACGGCGTGCTCGTGCGCAAGGTCGCGATGAGCAAGCGGTTGCTCGAGACCTCGCGCCGCTCGCTCACGCGCTTGCCGGTCGTTGCGGTGATGCGGCTGTGGGCGTTCCTCGTCGCGTCGTTCCGCATCTACGCGATCGTGCGCGAGATGCGTCCGGACGTGATCCACTCCAACACGCTCAAGACGCACTTCCTCGCTGTGATCCCGGCGAAGCTCGCGCGCGTCCCGCTCGTGTGGCACGTGCGCGACATCCTGCCGAGGGGCTGGCTGCGCCGCGTGTTCGTGGCGCTGGCGCGCTTCCCGAAGCTGATCGTCGTGCCGTCGCGCTCGGTCGCGAACGGCTTCGGCCGCCGCAACAAGAAGCTGTACAAGAAGCTGCGCCTGATCCCCAACGGCGTGCGCGTCGACGAGCTGTACGAAGGCGTGCGCAACGGCGCCGGCAAGGCGCTGCGCACGGAGATCGGCGCGAACGGTCACCCGGTCGTCGGCATCGTCGGGCGCATCGCTCCGTGGAAGGGGCAGGAAGTGTTCGTGCGGGCGGCTGCGATGCTCGCGGACAGGTACCCGAAGTCGCGCTTCGCGATCATCGGCGCGCCGATGTTCGGGGAGCAGGACGTGCCGTTCCAGGAGAAGCTCCAAGACGCGGTCGCGGAAGCGGGACTCTCCGAGCAGATCGTGTTCCTCGGCTGGCGCAACACCATCGAAGCGATGGCGGCGCTCGACATCCTCGTGCACGCGTCGCTCGAGCCGGAGCCGTTCGGGCGCACCATCATCGAAGCGATGGCGGCCGGCAAGCCGGTCGTTGCGGGAGCATCCGGCGCGGTGCGCGAGCTGGTGCCGCCCGAAGCAGGAATCGTGATCCCACCCGGGCGCGTAGAGATCCTCGCCGACGCGCTCGACACCTTGCTGTGCGACAAGGAGATGCGGTTGCAGATGGGCGAGGCGGGCCTGGCGCTCGCGCACACCTATTTCGACGTGCGCCGCACCGTTGCGGGCGTCGGCGCGATGTACGAGGAGATCACGCGCGGACGCCGTCGCCGCCGCCGTGCGCTCGTGGAGCGGCCTTCGCGCCCCGCGCGCAAGCGTGGCCCGATGTCGTGGCCGTCGATGCCGCACCGCGCGGAGCGCTTCGAGCCCGCGTTCGAGGCCGCTTCGGTCGCGGCGCCGGCACGTGAGATGCCCGCCGAGCCACGCCGTGCACGCCGCGAGATGCGCCGCGTGGTCGCGCGCATCGACACCAAGCCCGAGCCGGCGGCAGCCTCCGTCGCCGCGCCGGCGCGCGAGAGCGTTCCGGTGCGCGAGACCGAGATCGCGCCGCTGCGTCGCAGCGAGCGTCCTGTGCCGGTGACGCCGGCCCCAGCGCCCGGCAACGGGAACGGGAACGGCAACGGCAACGGCAACAACGGGAACGGGCACCATGGCAACGGCAACGGGAGCGGGCACAACGGCAACGGCCGCCCGCGCGAGCGCAAGCCCGCCGTCCCGGCGCTGAAGACCAAGCCCCGCCGCATGCTCCCCGACACCTCGCCCACGACGCCCGAGCCGCCGGCGCTGCGGCGCGAGGCGCCGGTCCCGGTCGAGCGCGCGGAGCGCGCCGTCCCCATGCGCGTCGTCGAGGTCAAGCCCGCGCCGGACGTCGCGCCGTCGCTGCGGCGCAAGCCGGTGTACGAGCTCCTCAAGCGCGCGCTCGACGTAGCCGTGGCCGGCGCCGTGCTCGTGCTCGGCTCTCCCGTGTGGACGCTCGTCGCGCTCGCGATCAAGCTCGACAGTCGCGGCCCGGTGCTGTTCCGCAACACCGTCATCGGCCGCCACGGCATTGCGTTCACGTACTACAAGTTCCGCTCGATGCGCGTGGACTTGAGCGACGATCAGCACCGCGAGTTCATCCAGCGCTACGTGATCGACAACGACGGCGTCGCGCACGAAGGCGAGAAGGTGTTCAAGCTCGTCGGTGACCGCCGCGTCACGAGCGTCGGCCGCTGGATTCGCAAGTTCTCCATCGACGAGGTGCCGCAGCTGATCAACGTGCTGCGCGGAGAGATGAGCATCGTCGGCCCGCGCCCGCCGCTCGAGTACGAGTACGAGCTGTACGACGGCTACGCGATGCAGCGCCTCGCGGTGCCGCCCGGGCTCACCGGCTTGCAGCAAGTCGAGGCGCGCCACACCGCTTCGTTCAAGGACAAGATCGAGATGGATTTGGAGTACATCCGCCGCCGCTCCATCCTCTTCGACATCGTGATCATGTTGAAGAGCATTCCGGCGGCATTGAGGGGAGAATAGCTCCGTGAAGATCTTGATCACCGGTGGCGCCGGCTTCATTGGCTCGCACACGGCACGCGCGCTGCTCGATCGCGGCGACGACGTGCGCGTGCTCGACGCGCTCACGCAACCCGTGCACGAGCCGGGCGTGAAGCCCGCGTTGAGCGACGACGTCGAGTTCGTGCACGGCGACGTGCGCAACGCAAGCGATTGGCGCAACGCGCTCGACGGCGTCGACGCCGTGGTGCATCTCGCGGCGTACCAGGATTACCTGCCGGACTTCTCCACGTTCTTCCACGTGAACGCGGCCGGCACCGCGCTGTGCTATGAGGTCATCGTCGCCGACCGCCTTTCAGTGCGAAGAGTCGTCGTCGCGTCGAGCCAAGCCGTGTACGGCGAGGGCGCGGTGCGCTGCCCGCGCGACGGCGTGCAGATGCCGCGGCCGCGGTCGATGGAAGACCTTGCGCGCGGCCGCTGGTCGGTTTCGTGCCCGCTGTGCGGCGGCACGGCCGAGAGCGCGCCGACGCCCGAAGACGCGGCCGACCCGCGCAACTCCTACGGCATCTCCAAGATCGCCGCCGAGAAGGCGGCGCTCGCGCTCGGCGAGACGTACGGCATCGAGACCGTCGCGCTGAGGTATTCGATCGTGCACGGCCCCGGCCAGTCGCCGCGCAACGCGTACTCGGGCCTGCTGCGCTCGGCTGCGCTGCGCCTGCGCGCCGGCAAGGCGCCGCTCGCGTTCGAAGACGGGTTGCAGCTGCGCGACTACGTCGGCATCGGCGACGTCGTGCGCGCCAACCTGATCGCGCTCGATCACGCCGACGCGCCGGGGCGCGCGTACAACGTGGGCGGCGGGCGCGCGCTCACCGTGCGCCACGTCATCGAGTCGCTCGCTCGCATCGCGGGCGTCGACGCAGCGATGGAATTGCCCGGCGCGTTTCGCGTCGGCGACGTGCGCAACATCGTGAGCGACGTCGCGCGTCTGGAGAGCTTGGGATGGCGCCCGAGCGAAGACTTGAACGACGTGTGGAGCCGCTACTGGACATGGCTCGACGAGGTCGCACCGCGCGAGCACCTCGTCGAAGAGGCATACGAGCACATGCAGCGCCAAGGCGTGCTGCGGCGCGTGTCGCCGTGATCTCCACCGCGATCGTGCTGTCCGCCGGCCTCGGCACACGCATGCGCCCGATGACCGAGCGCACGCCCAAGGTCCTGTTCGACGTGGGTGGTGAGCCGTTGCTGTTCCACACCCTGCGCCTGCTCGCGCGCAGCGGCGTGCGTCGCGTCGGCATCAACCTGCACCACCTCGGCGATCGCATCAAGAGCGCAGCCGGAAACGGTGAGGAGTTCGGCGTCGAGATCGTCTACTCCGAGGAGCCGAGTTTGCTCGGCTCCGCCGGCGCGGTGCGCGCGCTGAAGCACGCGATCGACGGACGCTTCGCGGTGCTGTACGGAGACGTGCTCACCAACGTCGACCTGCGCGAGCTCGACGCGTTCCACACCGAGCACGACGCGACGATGACGCTCGCGCTCACGCGCGCGGAGGACCCGACGCGGTGCGGCGTCGTGGAAACGACTCGCGAGGCGCGCGTGGCGAGCTTCATCGAAAAACCACGGCACGCGCCGCGCGACGCCGACGTCAGCGCAGGCGTGTACGTGTGCGAACCGCGCGTGATCGATGCAATCCCCGACGGTGTGAGCGACTTCGGAACAGACGTGATCCCGGCGCTGATCGACCGCGGTGAGCGCGTCTTCGGTATGCGGACGAACGCGTACTTCCAAGATATCGGGACGCCCGAGGGCTACCGACTGGCTCGCGAATCGTTGAGTGGTCGGAGGTCGATGACACGATGATCGTCGGACGTGCACCTGCTCGCGTATCGCTCGTCGGAGGCGGAACCGATCTGCCCGCCTACTACGAGCGGCACGGCGGCGCCGTCGTCTCGCTCGCGGTCTCGCTGTACTCGTACGGCCAAGCGACGCCGCGCCCGGCCGACCTCGAATTGGTCTCGCTCGATCAGGGGATGCGCGAGGTCATCTCGCCGGCGCAGTTCACGCGCCGCATGCGTCCGCCGATCCTCGCGCAAGAGTTCCTCACGTATCAGAAAGCGGTCGCGTGGCACTTCGGCATCGAGCGCGGGCGTCTCGCCGCGGCGAGCGAGGTTCCCGCCGGCGCCGGGCTCGCGTCCAGCGCAAGCGTCTGCGTCGCGCTGGTGGTCGCGGCCGCGCGCTTCGTCGGCGAGCGCCTCGAACGCGGCCAGATCGCAGAGACGGCGTGCCGTATCGAGATGAACGTGCTCCGCCGTCCCGTCGGCAAGCAAGACCAGTACGCCGCGGCGTACGGCGGCATCAACCTGATCGAGTTCTTCCGCGACGGCTCCGTCGACGTCACGCCGCTGCGCATCTCCGACGCGACCGTGCGCGCGCTGGAGGCGCGGCTGATGCTGTTCTACAACGGAGGCCGCCGCAACGCGGCCGTCGTGCTCGCCGAGCAAGCGCGGCGCAGCGTGTCCGACCCGGAGACGATCGAAGCGCTCGGCCGCCTGAAGGAGATGGCGTACGAGACGCGCGACCTCCTCGAGGCCGGGGAGTACGACGCCGTCGGCAGCTTGCTGCACACCGCGTGGGAATCGAAGCGCTTTCTCAACTCGCAGGTATCGACGCCGATGATCGACCGGGTCTACGCTTTGGCGCGTCAATCGGGCGCGCTGGGCGGCAAGCTGGCCGGCGCGGGGCTTGCGGGTACGCTCCTTCTGTACTGCCCGCCCGAGAAGCAAGACGAGGTGCGGCGAACCCTCGCAACCCAAGGCTGGCGCGAGCGACGCGTCGGGCTCGACTGGGAAGGCGCGGCGCTGTGCGCAGAGGTGGGCGTACCGAAGGTTCTCCAGGAGAGCTGACATGACCGCACGGATCGAGGCCGGCGTCTGCCCGGCCTGCCGGAGCCGTTCCGCCTCCGAATCGTTTCACGCCGGCGAGTATCGCTTCCTGCGTTGCAAGAGCTGCGGGCTTCGTTTCGCCGATCCGCGGCCGACGCCGGAAGCGCTCGACGATTTCTATGGGAGCACGTACTTCGACGGTCACGGCTGGATGGGCGACGCCGGCGGCGACTCCGACTATCTGCGCGAGTGCTGGCGCGGGATACGCGACGACCTCAACGGCGCGTTCCCGAAGCGCGGGCGCTTGCTCGACGTCGGCTGCGCGACCGGGACGCTCATGATCGAGGCGACCAAGGACGGCTGGCACTGCACCGGCTTGGAGATCTCCGACGAGGCGAGCGAGCGTGCGCGCGCGGCGGGGCTCGACGTGCGTCGCGGCGTGCTCGCCGACAAGCCGCTCGCCGGTCAAGTGTTCGACGTGATCTGTTCGTTCCACGTCATCGAGCACGTGATCGATCCGCGGACCGACCTCGCGCTGATGCGCGATCTCGCGGCGCCCGGCTCGCTGGCCGTGCTGGAGACGCCGAACGCGGATAGCGTGGGGTACTTCGTACGGCGGAGCCGGTGGGCGCAGATCAGGCCGCCGGAGCACATACAGTTCTTCAACCGCCGCGCGATGCGAGCGGCGCTGGAAGCTACCGGGTGGAGGATCCTCAAGGCCGTGACGATATATCGAGAGGAGACCGCCGCCCGGCTTGCCCGCCGGTGGTGGAAAGGTCTCGAAAGTCCTGCGAGGCTCGCGGCGCAAGCGGTCGAGCGGGTCGGGATGGGCGGTAATCTTCGTGTGATCGCGAGGGCAGTGTGATGTCGGCAGTGTTCATCGACCGAGACGGGGTCATCTGCGAGAACCGGGATGACCACGTGAAGTCGTGGGACGAGTTCAAATTCGTCCCCGGAGCCGCCGAAGCGCTGGCCGCGCTCACCGCGTCGGGCCACCGAATCTTCGTCGTGACGAACCAAGCGATCGTGGGTCGCGGCATGGTGAAACGCGAGGTCGTGGACGAGATTCACCGTCGCATGCTCGACGTGCTCCGCGCCGCCGGAGCGGTCGTCGAGGCCGTTCTGATTTGTCCACATTCCCCGGAAGATGCATGCGAGTGCCGCAAACCGGCAGAAGGACTCTTGTTGGAAGCCGCGAAAACGTACGGCGTCGATCTGCGTTCTTCTTGGATGATAGGTGATGCAGAATCCGACGTAGTTGCGGGACGGCGGGCCGGGTGCGAGACGATCCTCGTACTCACCGGACGAGGCGCAGAGCAAGCCAGGGCCTCCGAGTGGACCGAGGGCAAGCCGGATCTCGTAGCTCACGACTTGGTTGACGCGGCGATCTGGGTTCTCGGGCGAGCCGCCGAGAAAAGCCGGGCCGTGATGGAGGTGATCGGTCCGTGAAGACGCGCAACTTCATCCTCTCGTATCTGTCGAGCGTTGAAGGCATCCTCAAGGGCATCGACCCGGAGAAGCTCGAAGACATCATCGACGTCATCTACGACGCGTACTCGAACGACCGCCAGATCTTCCTGATGGGCAACGGCGGCGGCGCCGCGACCGCGATGCACTTCACGTGCGACCTGAACAAGACCGCGATCGTTCCCGGACGCCGGCGCATGCGCGCCATGTCGCTGTCCGACAACACGTCCCTCGTCACCGCGTGGGCGAACGACACGCAATACACGAACATCTTCGGAGAGCAGCTCGTCAACTTCGCGCGTCCCGGCGACCTCGTCATGGGCTTCACCGCGTCGGGCATGAGCGTGAACATCCTCAACGCGATCGCGCTCGCGAACGAGATCGGGTGCACGACGATCGCCTTCGTCGGCTTCGACGGCGGCACCGTCGGGGCGATCGCGCACCACGTGCTGCAGATCCCGTCGAACTCGTACCAGCACATCGAGGACGTTCACTTGCTGCTGTGCCACGTGATCACGAACACGCTGCAGGAGCGCGCGCGGCGCGACGACTCGTTGCTGACCGAAGCGGCCGGCGACGCGTTCGAGGAGCGCACGCGCCGCATCTCGTACGCGATCCAGCAATTGACGGCGGAGCGCGTGCGCGCGAACCGCTTGCGCATGATCCCCGAGCAGATGACGCGCACGATCGGCTTCGACTCCGCGATCCTGTTCGAGGTGGACGGCGACCAGCTCAAGATGGTGTCGGGTCACAACACGCGCGACGCGTCTTCGCCGATCGACCTCACCGAGGACTACTACGAGACCGAGGCCATCAAGGAGCTGAAGTCCGTCGTCGTGCACGCCGCCGAAGAGGATCCCCGCGTCCCGCGAGGGCATCCCGCGTACACGTCGTTGAATTCGTACGTGATCGCGCCGGTGGTGCTCGACGGCAACGGTCCCGTGGCGTTGCTCGTCGGCGGCTACAACTCCGCGAGCCGCGAGGTGTCGCCCCGCGACGAGCAG
>JBIOWR010000096.1:0-9138 GCA_044868775.1 Actinomycetota bacterium | reverse complement strand
CTGCACCGCCAGCACGTCCGGCAGCGCTCCCATCGACGACTTGCCGAAGCAGTACACGAGCGCCGAGTCGATCTCTCCTTCTTGGAGCAAGATCCACGCCTCGTAGAGCGCCCACGCACCGTCCATCTCCACGTGCGACTCGCGAATCGGCGGCCACGCGCCGATCGCGTCGAGGCCGAGCACGAACGCGAACGGCTGCCCGGCGAGATAGTCGCACGAGCCCGACACGGTGAAGCCGATCTCTTCCTTCGGGATGCAGGATTTCTCCACGGCTTCGGCTACCACGGGCACGAGGATCTCGAACTCGTTTCGGTCGGTCACGCGGCGCTGCGACGGGGCCTGCGCGAACGAAACAACGGCCACCTCACGCATGCTCCACCAACCGATCGATGGGAACGTCGGGCTCGCCGGTGGGCTTGAAGTACAGCACCGAGCGCATGTCGGGCTTTCGCTCCTCGGGCGACGCCCACACCGCACGCACCCGCATGCCCATGCGCACGTCGTCCACCGGCACGTCCTGCACGAGATGGAAGATCGGGATGTCGGCGCCGTCGAGCAGCACCGACGCGCTCACATACGGAACCTCCACCGAGCCGGCGAACGGCATGTTCACGATGCAGAACGTCGTGACGGTTCCGGTGTCGGCGATCGGCACCTCGTCGGTCGTCGGCACGCCGCACCGCGGGCACGATCCGCGCGGCGGGACGTACACCTTGCCGCACCGCCCGCACCTCTCGCCGATGAATCGTCCTTCCGCGACCGCGCGCAGGAACCGCGACGTCGCCGCGCCGGGCGTGTACGCGTATTCGAGACGCACCGGCGTCGTGATGACCTGGACGGGATCGCTCATGGCTCGGGCTCGAAGCACTCGATGTCGCGGATGTGGCCCTCACGTTGCTCGCGCCAGCGCACGCGCACGCGCATGCCGGTGCGCATCGCGCGTTCCTCGGGCGCGGCGACCGCGTGAAGCATCGACGTGTCCGCGCCGTCGAGCTTCACCAGCGCCCATGCGAACGGCCTCTGCAACGGGTGCTGCGCGCGCGGCTCGCCCACCCACGCCCACGCCGTGACGACACCGGCGCTACCGACCTCGACAAGCTCGGTCAGCTCCGCCGCGGTCTCGGGGTCGTACTCGATCGGAGGGCAGATCACGCGCCCCGATTTCGTGCGTATCCCGAGCACGCGCGCGTCGCGCAACGCTCCCAGAAATGCACCGATGACCGGGCCCACGCTGCGCGTATACGGGTACTCGAGCACGTGTTGCGCGCTCAGCGCCTCCACGGTTTCGGCCATGGGCCAAAGTAGAACACGTTTCTATTTTGGGCGCAAGGCCGGCCCGACCCGGCCGTTCGCCGAAGCCCAGATTCACCGGTGAATCCAGGATGCGGAGACAACTGCGTCCACGAACGAAGCCCCCGCGCGTGGCGGGGGCTTCGCAACGAACGCGAGACGTGCGCGGGCTACCGCGCGGCGAACCGCCGTGCCGTTACGGCGGCGGCCGCCGCCAGCACGAGCAGAGCCAGCGCGAGCGGCGCGTCGTCTGCCACGCCGGTAGACGGAAGCGGGCTGGTGCGCTTCGTGCCGAGCACTTCGGTGTTCCGGCCGTTGGTCGCCGGCGGCGACTGCGCGGTCACGCCGACACGGAAGTCCATCGACGCGGTCGAGTCCACCGGGTACAGGTACGACTGCACGGCCTGCGTGGGAGAGAAGCTGTTGCCCATCGTGAAGACCATGCCGTCGTACAGCGTGCTCCCGCCGGTCACCTCGCGAGCCGACGGCACTTGCCCCTTGCCGGTGGCACCAACCTGGTCGCGCAACAACCTCCTCGGAACCGAAAGCTTGATCGTGTTGCCCTCCACCTTCCCCGGGATCGACGTCTTCTGGTTCCAGACGATGATCTTCTCGGCGGTGGGATCGGCCTGGCCCGACTCCGTCGACCTCGTGGTGAAGTCGTCGAAGCCGAAGGTCCACCCGCCGGAGGGGCTCCACGCCGCGCTGGCGCCGGCGGGCTGGAATCCGTTGAGGAAGCGGAACAGGTACACGAGCGACTGACTCGACGTGCCGTCGAGCGCCGACTGCAACGCGGCGTCACTCAGGTCGGCGAGCTTGATCGTGATCGTCATGCCGCTGTTGGCGATCGGCGTGCTGCCGGGAAGGTCGAGCTCGGGACCGACCTCGACGCTCCTCACGTCGAGCGCGTCGTGGTTCACCGGCTGGGGCGTGACGAACAGTTGCGAGTACGGCGCGAGCGCGTCGCCCTTCGGATCGTGCGTCGTCTGGCGCAACGCGGGACGGCGCGCGACGAGCTTCTTGTGCGCAAGCAAGCTCGGGCCGGTCTCTTGCGTAACCACCGTCGCCGTGGAGACGTGACCGATCTCGTCGGTCGGCTGCTTCGCCGAGGAGCCGTACACGACGTGCAAGCGGCCGGTCACGGGATCGAGGTCCATCGCGAAGTAGTCGGCGAGCGAACGGTCGCCCTTCTTCGGCACCGCCGCCGGGTTGTCCTCGTCCGGCAGCGGGATGTCGCAGCCGAGCCCGCCGAGGCAGATCGATCCGTAGTGGAACGGATGCGACGTCGTCTTCGCTTGCGCCCAGGTCGGTGAGGATGACAGCGCGTCGAGCGACATCGACACGTACGGGTACCACGACGCGACGAACGCTCCCGAGTCGGGATTGCCGACGCTGTCGGTCCCGAAGAACGCCACGGCGACGCGCCCGGTGTCTCCCGCGACGAGCCACGGCATGACCGTGGTCTCGACGGTATCGCGGTTCACGCGATGCTTCTTGCCGTCGCCGATCACGGCGCCGTCCCGGCACGAGGCGATCTTCTCGCGCTTCGCGACGGCCATGTAGGTGTCGCGACCGCTGGCGTTGCCTTTCGCCGCGTACGCGATGTAGATGTTCCCCGACGCGTCGTGGTCGGCGATGATGAACCCGGCGCTCGGGTCGACGCCGGGATCGACGACGATGCAGTTGTCCCACGTCGTGCCGCCGTCCATCGAACGGAAGAGCGTGATGTTGTCGTCGCCGTCGTACGACGGGAAGTACACGATCGCTTTCGAGGCGTCGCCGTCCGGGGAGAGGATCGCCCGCAGCGGCCCGATGCGTCCGTCACCGCCGCCCGCGAGGATCGGCGGTCCGTAGGTGAGGCCTCCATCGGTCGACTTCTGCACGGTGTAGCCGAGCGCAAGCTGGTTGTAGTTGAGGAACACCGTCTTCTCATCGGTGAAGACGTTCCATTGACGGTCGACGCCGGGCGGCGATTCGCTGATCGCCGACGTGACGAAGGTGCGACCTTGGTCGTCCGACGTTCCGGTTCCGAAGTTGGCGAGCGGTCCGAGGCCGGTGTACGCGAACGTGTACTTGCCGTTCGCGTTCTTCTTCGGCGCGGTCGCGAGGCCGCAGTCGCCGCCGCCCTCTCCCATCGATATCTGCCCGCGCGGAGGCTGGCCCAGCAAATGGAACTGGTCGCCGCCGTCCGTGGAGATCTGAGCGTAGTCCGCGATGTTGGAGAAGCCCGACGGGCCGCACGTCCAGATGTTGCCGGCCATGTCGACGTGGATCTCGGGTTCGCCGACGTCGCGCTGCGGATCGGTTGCCGTCCCGGGAGAGAACGTGATCCCGGCGTCGCCGATCGACGAGGTGCCGGCGCCGGCAGGCGCTCCGACGACGACCAGGGTGAGAACGAACGAGGCTGCGATGAGCCCCGCCACGAGCGGTTTGTTCCTCATGAGAACTCCCCAGGCAGAGGGTGGATTTCTCCTCAGAGTACCCGTATCGGGCCAAATCGTCAGACCTGCGCTTCCGGATCGCCGCAATTTCGGTAGCGCGACGACCAGAGGGCGCGGGTCGGAGCGCCGGGTCGGCGGCGCCGGCCCTAGATCGCCTTCTCGCGCCCCTCCCAGTAGGGGTCGCGCAAGCGGCGCTTGTAGAGCTTCCCGTTGGGATCGCGCGGCAACGCGTCGACGAAGTCGATCGAGCGCGGGAGCTTGTACTTCGCGAGCTTGTCCGCGCAGAACTCGATGATGTCGCGCTCGAGGTCGGGTCCGGGCGTCGCTTCGGAGCGCGGCTCGACGACGGCCTTCACTTCCTCTCCCCAATCGTCGTTGGGAATGCCGAACACCGCCACGTCGGCAACCTTGGGGTGCGTGATGATCACCGACTCGATCTCCGCCGGATAGATGTTCACGCCGCCGGAGATGATCATGTCGATCTTGCGGTCGTTGAGGAACAGGAAGCCGTCCTCGTCGAGATAGCCGATGTCGCCGACCGTGAAGAACCCGTCCTTCCACGACCGCTCGGTCTTGTCCTTGTCCTTGTGGTACTCGAAGGTGTAGTCGCCCATCTTGATCCACACCGTGCCGGGCGTTCCGGGCGGCACCGGCTGGTCGTTCTCGTCGAGCACGCGTATCTCCGAGATCGGCCACGCGGTTCCGACGGTGCCGGGCTTCTTCATCCATTGCTCCGCGGTTGCGAGCGTTCCACCGCCTTCGCTCGCGGCGTAGTACTCGTCGATCACCGGGCCCCACCACTCGAGCATTCGGCGCTTGACGTCGGGCGGGCACGGCGCGGCGCTGTGCACCATGTGTCGCAGCGACGACACGTCGGCCTTCTCGCGCACGTCGTCGTGGAGCTGCAGCAAGCGCACGAACTGCGTGGGCACCATGTGACTCGTCGTCACGCGGTACTGCTCGATGAGACGAAGCGTGTCATCGGCCGTCCACTTGTCCATCAGCACGACGGTGTGACCGAGGTGCAACGAGTCCAGCGTGAAGTTCACGACCGCGGTGTGATACAGCGGGCTCACCGTGAGGTGCACGTTGTCCTCGTGCGGGTTGACGCCGAACAGCGCGAGGAACAGCCCGTTCATCATGCCGTTCGTGTCGGGATCCACCATCGGCGTCGGACGCCGCACGCCTTTCGGCTTGCCGGTGGTGCCGGCGGTGTACGTCATCACCGCGCCGGTGGCGCGATCATCCGGCATCGCGTCGGGTTGGCCCTCTTTCAGCTCTTGGTATGCGCGAAATCCATCGAGCGCTCCGACTGCGAACCGCGCGCGTTCGTCGAAGCCGACCTCGTTCACTGCACCGCGACACGCATCGGCGAGACGCTCGTGGCCGACGAACGCTTTGGCGTCGGAGTCCGAGAGGATGTACGCAACCTCGTTTGCGGTCAGGTGGTAGTTGATCGGGACGATGTACCACCCGGCTTGCAACGCGGCGAGGTACAGCTCGACGATCGCGGCGCCGTTGGGAAGCATCGCCGCGAGCGTGTCGTGAGGCTCGAACCCGAGCGTCCGCAAGCCGTGCACGATCCGGTTGGCGTTCGCGAGCAGCTCGCCGAAGGTCTGCTCGGCGCCGTCGGGGTCCACGAGCGCGAGGCGATCGGGGAACTCCTGCGCCACGGCCCAAAAGCCAAGCATCCCGCTCATCGCGCCGAATTAGAACACGTTCTAGGTCGGAGTGGCAAGGCGCGAGCGAGATCGGTCCCGCCCCGCTCACCCTGGGTAAGGTGACGGCATGGCGAAGAAGACAGAGCTCGCCCGCGGCGATCGCGTGCGCGTCGTGCAGCTCCGCCAGGACATGCAGGGCGAGCCCGTTCCCGACGACGTCGTCGGACACGAAGGCGTCGTGCAATGGGTCACGCCCGGGTTCTCCGGAGAGAAGGCCGTCTTCGAGGTGGTCCTCGACGACGGCCGTATCGTGCAGCTTTACGCGCCGGAGATCGAAGCCGTCGGCGCCTGAGGATCGCTTGATAACGCACGCGAGAACGTGTTCTACTTCTGCGCGTCCGGCGGACGACGGCGAAAGCGACGACGGCGAAAGGCGGAGCCATGCGAGGCGCGGTGTTGCGGGAGCTCAACGGTCCGATCGAGGTGCGCGACGACGTCGAGGTGGTCGGCCCCGGTCCCGGTGAGGTGCGCGTGCGCATCGCGGCGTGCGGCGTGTGTCACTCCGACATCTCGCTTCGCAACGGAACGCTCCCCCATCCCTTCCCCGTCATCCCCGGTCACGAAGGCGCCGGCGAGATCATCGCGGTCGGAGACGGCGTCACCAAGCTGAAGGAGGGCGACCACGTCGTCATGGCGTTCTGCCCGCCGTGCGGCGCGTGCGCGGCGTGCATGCGCGGCCAGCCGAACCTCTGCAACGTGATCATGACCGAGTCGCTCATGAAGCCGCGCTTCGTCGTCGAAGGCATGCCGTTCTTCGGGTATGCCGGCAACGGCTCGTTCGCCGAGGAGATCGTCGTGCGCGAAGAGGCCGCGATCCCGGTTCCCGACGACGTTCCGCTCGACATCGCCTCGCTCATCGGATGCGGCGTGATGACCGGAGCCGGCGCGGCCATGAACACGGCGCGAGTGCAGCCCGGATCGTCGGTCGTCGTGTTCGGCTGCGGCGGCGTGGGCCTGAGCGTCATTCAAGGCGCGCGCATCTGCGGCGCCGCCGAGATCGTCGCCGTCGACCTGCTGGAATCCAAGCGCGAGATCGCCAAGAAGTTCGGCGCGACGCACGCCGTCGATCCCAACGACCTCGCGGGGTTGCAGCAAGAGCTGACCGCGGGAGAAGGATTCGATTACGGCTTCGAGGTCGTCGGCATGTCGGGCACGATCCGCGCAACCTGGGACGCGACGCGCCGCGGCGGCACCGTCGTCATCGTCGGCGCCGGCAACATGGCCGACATGGTGATGTTCTCCGCGTTCGAGCTGTTCTACATGGAGAAAGCGATCATCGGATCGTGGTTCGGCTCCGCCGACGTCCGCCGCGACTTCCCGCGCCTGCTGCACCTGTGGCGCCAGGGAAAGCTCGATCTCGAAGGGCTGATCTCCCAGCGCATCGACCTGTCCGACATCGGCGCCGCGTTCGACGCCCTCGAGCGCGGCGAGGTCGTGCGCAGCGTGGTGCAGTTCAAGTAAGCGTCAGGCCCAGCCGGTCGCACGGGTGGCGCTCCCGATAGGCTGGCGGCATGGCGTACGACGAGGACGCGGCGGATCGCGTGCGGGAGCTCGTGCTCGGGCGCAAAGGCGTGGACGAGCTGAAGATGTTCGGCGGCGTCGCCTTCACGCTGAACGGCAACATGTTCATCGGCGTCGTGAAGAACGATCTCGTCGTGCGCTTCCCGCCGGAGGACACCGGCGCGGTCATGGCGAAGCCGCACGCGAGGCCGATGGACTTCACGAAGCGGCCGATGAACGGGTGGGCGTTCGTCGGACCGGCGGGATACAAGACTGCGAAACAGCTGGCGTCGTGGGTCGAGCGAAGCTGGAGCTACGCGTCGGCGATGCCGCCCAAGAAAGCGAAGAAAGCGCGAACGAAAGCCGTGCGGCGCTAAGCGGTTCGGCGCGCGCTCTCGGGCTCGAACTTCACCGGCATGTGCTTGATGCCGTTGATGAAGTTCGAGCGCAACCGCTGCACGTCGCCGTCAAGCTCGATCGACGGCAGGCGCTTCAGCAGCTCGTGGAACATCGCGCGAATCTCCACGCGCGCTAGCGTCGCGCCGAGGCAGAAGTGCGGGCCGCCGCCGCCGAAGCCGACGTGCACGTTAGGATCGCGTCCAACGTCGAACGTGTGCGGATTCTCGAACACTTCGGGGTCGCGGTCGGCGGCGATATACCACAGCAACACCTTGTCGCCGGCCTTGATCTGCTCCCCGCCGATCTCGGTGTCGCACGTCGCCGTGCGGCGGAAGTGCATCACCGGCGTGACCCAGCGCAGCATCTCCTCGACCGCGGTGCGAACCAGCGATGGATCGTCGACCAAGCGCTGCTTCTGGTCCGGGTTCTCCAGCAACGCGAGCGTTCCGCCGGAGATCAGGTTACGCGTCGTTTCGTTGCCGGCAACGGCGAGCAACAGGAAGAACATGTTCAGGTCCATCGGATCGAGCTTGTGCCCGTCAACCTCCGCCTCGGCGAGGATGCTCACGACGTCCTCTCGCGGGTTGCCGCGGCGCTCGCTCGCGAGCCACTCCGTGTACTGCCACATCTCCATCGCTGCCTGGCGCGCGTCCGCGATCGTGTTGCCGTACTCGGGATCGTCCATGCCGATCATGCGGTTGGACCAGTTGAAGATCTTGTGACGGTCCTCCATCGGAACGCCGATCAGCTCGGCGATCACTTGCAGCGGCAACTCCGCGGCGACGTCGGTGACGAAGTCGCACTCCCCTTTGCCGGCGACGCCGTCGATGATCGACGCGGCCACCTCGACGATGTGCTCCTCGAGCCGGCGTATCTGCCGCGCGGTGAAGCCTTTCTGCACCAGGTTGCGCAAGCGCGTGTGTTGCGGCGGGTCCATGTTGACCATCATCAGCTCGGCGCCGCCGTACGCGTCCTCGATGTTGGTCCCGCGCGCCGACGAGAACGTGACGTAGTCCTCCGACGCTTTCACCACGTCCTCGTATCGCGTGAGGCACCAGAAGCCCGGACCGCCCGGCTGTTCGTGGAAGTACACGCCGCGCCGGCGCATCTCGTCGAACATGTGATGCGGAACGCCGGGGATGAACGTGTCGGGGTTGAAGACGTCGATCTCCATGCGGGCTCCTCACTCAGCCGGCCGGGACCTCAGTAGAACACGTTCCTTTTTCCGAGGCAAGGCACGTCCGCGAGTTGGTGTTTCGCATATCGAACACGACCGCGCCGGCGGTGGGTTTCAGACCAGCTCGTACAAGAGTTCTTCGACGCCGTCGTCGAAGCCGGAGTCCGCCTCGTGCTCCACGAGGACGAAGCCGCATCGCTCGAGGACCTTGATCGAGCCGGTGTTGTGCGCCGCCACGAAGGCGTGCAAAGGGCGCGTGGTCTCGCGCTCCGCGAAGAGTCGAAGGGCTTCCGTGGCGATGCCTTTGCCCCAAAAGTCCCGGCCGATCCAGTAGCCGACGAGCCGCATGCCGTCCTGCGTCCACGCGCCGATGTTGCCCGCGACGGCGCCGTCGCTCGTGATCGTCAACTTCGTGAGGGAGTCGTCGGCGCGAATCTTGCGCCAGTGCGCGTCGAACGACGCGCGGTCGCGCGTGGGGAACGCGGCCATGCGCGTTGCCTCGGGATCGAGTTGATGCTCGAAGAACGCGGGCAGATCGTCGTCGCGAATCTCGCGAAGGGCAACGGTGGTCAACGTGGTCGGATTATCTCACGGTTGGTGCGTGGGGGCC
>JBIOWR010000095.1:0-6659 GCA_044868775.1 Actinomycetota bacterium | reverse complement strand
GTTCACGTAGTTGCCTCCCATCATGAACGGCTCCAGCGCCGCGTATGTCTCGCGCGTCCACGCCGACTGGGCGGCGTCCTGTGACGGGTCGGTCCACATGTTGTCGACGCCGAGGTAGAAGGCGGCGCGCCGTCCGCTGAACGCGGTTGCGTCCTCGGGCACGCGCGCGATCGCGCCGCCCATCTGCAGGAAGTCGATCTCGGAGTGCGGGTTGTCGGACGCCTGCTTGATCTCGATCGCCTGCTTGATGAGCCCGTCGCTGAGCTCGCTGAGATACGCGGACTTGATGTACGAACGCATGCCCCATCCGAAGTAGTCGTCGGCCATCGTCTGGATCATCAGGTACGGCAACGGCATGACGACCTGGAACGCGGGCTCGCCGAATCCGCCGAGCGGTTGGAGCTGTTCCGCCACCGACGGGTCGTCGCTGACGTGCATCCCGAGAATGATCGCCGCTTTCGTTCCGTGTAGCTCGGGCGGGAACGGCATCGAGTGCAGCGTCGTGAGCTGCACGCCGCTGACGATGTCGTCGGAGAGTCGTGCCTCCCACTCGCGATATTCGGAGATTGCGTCGGCCGCGCGGTCGAGCGGATACGCGGCGATGCCGGCCATGACGTTGGGCCCGAGTGGATGCAGGCGGAATTCGAACTGCGTGGCGACGCCGAAGTTGTGACCGGCGCCGCGCAGTCCCCAGAACAGGTCCGGGTTCTCTTCTTCGCTCGCGCGCACGACCTCGCCGCTTGCGGTTACGAGCTCCACGGAAAGCAGGTTGTCGATCGTAAGGCCGTACTTGCGCATGAGCCGGCCGAAACCTCCGCCGAGCGTGAGCCCGGCGACGCCGGTGTGCGAGACGACGCCGGCGGTGGTCGCGAGGTTGTGCTCCTGCGACGCGCGATCGAGGTCGCCGAGGAGCGCGCCGCCGCCCACGTGCGCGACGCGCGAAGCGGGATCGACGCGCACGGAGTTGATGCGGGACAGGTCGAGCACGATGCCGTCGTCGCACACCGAGAATCCCGGCCCGCTGTGGCCGCCGCAGCGCACCGCGAGCAACACGCCGCTCTCGCGCGCCACGTTCACGGTGGCGACCACGTCGTCCACCGACGACGCGCGCACGACGACGCCCGGACGCCGGTCGATCATGCCGTTCCAAACGCGCCTGGCATCGTCGTAGTCGGGATCGGCCGGCGTAACGATCGAGGAGACCTTTGCGCGCAACGCTTCGACGACGGATGACTCCATTGACCCCAACCCCCTATGACGACGTTGGCGAGAACGGTACCACCGCGATTGCGGGCTGTGCCGGTACAATCCCCGCTCACCGGAGGAAGCCGATGCCCGACACATCCGACCCCGTACCGTTGCTGTACGAAGAGTTCGCGTCCCTGGGCGCGCTGATCGGCGAGCTCGAGGACGAGGACTGGGACAAGCCGACCGAGCTTCCGGACTGGACGGTCAAGGACAACCTCTCGCATCTGTGCGGCGTCGAATCGTGGTTGCTCGGCCGCGAGCGCCCCGAACCCATATACGCGGGCCACGTGCGCAACGAGCTCGGCGCGCGAAACGAAGGCGACGTCCAGATGCGTCGCGATTGGCCACCGGAGAAGGTCGTGGAGGATTTCCGCCAGTCGGTGAGAGAGCGAACCGAAACGCTGGCGAAGCTGACCGAGAAAGACCTCGACGATCCGTCGTGGACGCCCGCGGGCATGGGGACGGTGCGCGACATGCTCGCGATCCGCGTGCTCGACCTGTGGTATCACGAGCAAGACATGCGGCGAGCGACCGGACGGCGGGGGCACTTGAGCGGGCCGGTGCCGACGATGATCGCGAAGCGCATGCTGTCGACGCTCGGTGCCACGGTGGGCAAGCGCGCGGCGGCGCCGGAGGGAAGCGTCGTGGTGTTCGACATCCCGAACTTGCTCCCGAAGCCGATGACGTTGGAGGTCGTCGAAGGGCGCGCGCAGATCGTCGACGCACCGTCGCACGAACCCGACGTCACGCTGAAGATGAGTGCGGAGGCGTTTCTCCGCTTCTGCGGCGGACGCTGGGAGGTCGCAGCGGCGCTCAGCGCGGGTCTCGTCGACATTCATGGCGACCACGACCTCGGCACGCGCATCCTGGAGAAGATGGCGGTGACACCGTGACGCACAAGATCGGCTTTATCCCCGGCGACGGCATCGGGCCCGAGGTGATGCGCGAGGCGCGCAAGGCGCTGGATGCAAGCGGCGTGGAGTACGAAGCCGTCGACTTCGACCTCGGCGCGAAGCGCTACAACGCAACTGGCGAAGTGCTGCCCGAATCGGCGATCGAAGAGATCAAGCTGCTGGATGCCGCGCTGCTCGGTGCGGTGGGCGACCCGAGCGTTCCTCCCGGCGTGCTCGAACGCGGGCTGTTGCTCAAGCTGCGCTTCGATCTCGACCTGTATGTCAACCTGCGACCGGTGAAGCTGTACCCGAACGTGCCCGGCCCACTCGCCGGCAAGACGGCGGACGACATCGACTTCGTCGTCGTGCGCGAGAACGTCGAAGGGCTGTACGCCGGCGCGGGCGGCGTGTACAAGCCGGGGAGCCTGTTCGAGGTCGCGACGCAAGAGTCGATCAACACGCGCCGAGGCGTCGAGCGCGTGATCGCGTACGCGTTCGACCTCGCAACCCACCGTGACAACAAGCTGACGATGGTGCACAAGACGAACGTGCTCACGCACGCGGGATCGTTGTGGACGCGCGCGTTCGACGCGCAAGCCAAGAAGCATCCGGGTGTCGCCACCGATTACACGCACGTGGACGCGGCGTGCCTGTACTTCGTGTCGCAGCCGGAACGCTTCGACGTCGTCGTCACCGACAACTTGTTCGGAGACATCCTCACGGATCTCGGGGCGGCGATCGCCGGCGGCATGGGCCTCGCCGCAAGCGGCAACCTGCATCCGGAACGCTTCGGCATCTTCGAACCGGTGCACGGTTCCGCTCCGGATATCGCCGGTAAGGGCTGGGCCAACCCGGTAGCCTGTATCCTGTCCGTCGCAATGCTGCTCGAGTTCGTCGGCGAGGCCGGGGCGGCGCGTCGCGTGGAAGAGGCCGCGATCTCGACCCTCGGCAAGCTCCGCGGCATGGCGGGCGAGTCCATGGGGTTTTCGACGAGCGAGATCGGCGACATGGTCGCCGAAGCGATTTGAGGAGGCCGGGATGCCGATCACACCGACCGAGAAAGTGTGGATGGACGGTGAGCTCGTCCCCTGGGGCGAGGCCAAGATCCACGTGCTCACGCATTCGCTGCATTACGGCGGCGGCGTGTTCGAAGGGATTCGCGCGTACGAGACCAAGCGCGGCCCGGCCGTCTTCCGGTTGACCGACCACATCCTCCGCCTGTTCCGCTCGGCGAAGATCTTCATGATCGACATCCCGTTCAGCCCCGAGCAGCTCGTCGAAGCGTCGAAGGAAACCGTGCGTGCGTCGGGCCTCCCGTCGTGTTACGTGCGACCGATCGTGTACATGGGGTACGGCGAGATGGGCCTCAACCCGTTGATCGCGCCGATCAACGTGTCGATCATCGTGTGGCCGTGGGGTCCGTACCTCGGCGCCGAAGGTCTCGCGAAGGGCATTCGCATGAAGATCTCGTCGTGGCGCCGGCACGACCCCAACATCATGCCGCCGGCCGCGAAGGGAACCGGCGGATACGTCAACTCGCAGCTCGCCAAGATGGAGGCGATCAAGGCCGGCTACGACGAGGCGATCATGCTCAACCCGCAGGGGCTCGTCGCGGAGGCGACCGGCGAGAACATCTTCGCGGTGATCGACGGTGAGATCCTAACTCCGCCGCTCGCCGCCGGCGCGCTCACCGGCATCACGCGCGACTCCGTCATGAAGATCGCCGCCGACCTCGGCATCCCGGTGCGCGAGCAGGAGATGCAGCGAACCGACCTGTACCTCGCCGACGAGGTGTTCCTCACCGGGACCGCCGCCGAGGTCACGCCCGTGCGCGAGATCGACGACCGCGTCGTCGGTGCCGGTCAGCCCGGCGCGATCACGAAGAAGGTCCAGGAGATGTTCTACGCGGTCGTCAAGGGCGAGGTCGACAAGTTCGGGGACTGGCTGGAGTACGTGAACCCCTAGCTTTGTTGCGATGACTTCCCCATGAATCCATGACCAGACAGGTCGTCCTCTACGACACGACGCTCCGCGACGGTGCGCAGATGGAAGGCATCTCGCTCACCGTCGAGGACAAGCTCAAGATCGCGTCGTGGCTCGACGGCCTCGGCGTGCACTACATCGAAGGCGGATGGCCGGGCTCGAACCCCAAGGACATCGAGTTCTTCCGGCGCGCCGGCGAGCTGCGCTTGCGCAACGCGCAACTGACGTGCTTCGGCGCGACGCGCCGTCCGGGCGTGCGTGCTTCCGACGATGCCGGCTTGCGCGAGCTGCTGGACTCCGAGGCGCCGGTCGCGTGCATCGTCGGCAAGGCCAACGACCTCCACGTCACCGAGGCGCTCGGCACGACGCTCGACGAGAACCTAGCGATGGTGGAAGACACCATGCGGTTCTTCTCCGAGCGCGGCTTGAAGGTGTTCTTCGACGCGGAGCACTTCTTCGACGGCTACGTGCGCGACGCGCGGTACGCGATGCGCGTGCTGCAAGCTGCGCTGGACGGCGGGGCCGAGGCGGTGGTGCTGTGCGATACGAACGGCGGCACGCTCGTGCACGACGTCGGTGACGTCGTGACGCAAGTGTGCGAAGCGCTGCCGTCGGCGAACGTCGGCGTGCACTTCCACAACGACACCGACTGCGCAGTCGCGAACTCTTTGACGGCCGTACGGCGCGGCGCGACGCACGTGCAGGGAACCGCGAACGGCATCGGCGAGCGGTGCGGCAACGCCAACCTCATGTCGATCATCGCGAACCTCAAGCTGAAGCTCGGGATCGAGTGCGTGACCGACGAGCAGCTGGAGCAGCTGACGCCCACCTCGCACGCGATCGCGGAGATCTGCAACATCACGCCCGACTTGCACAAGCCCTACGTCGGCGGATCGGCGTTCGCGACCAAGGCCGGGTTGCACACGAGCGGCCTTGCGAAGCTGCAAGGCGCGTACGAGCACGTCGACCCCGCGCGTATCGGCAACGCGCGGCGCTTGCTGGTGTCGGAGCTTGCCGGCAAGTCGACGATCGTGCTCAAGGCGCGCGAGATCGGGCTCGACCTCGAATCGAAGCCGTACCTCGCGACGCAGATCCTCGAAACCGTGAAGGACTTGGAGCACGCCGGCTATCACTTCGAAGCCGCCGACGCATCGCTGGAGTTGCTCATGCGCCGCGCAGCCGGGCTCGAGCGCGAGTTCTTCACGCTGGAATCGTTCCGCGTGATCGTCGAGAAGCGCGAGACCGGCGACGTTGCGTCGGAGGCAACCGTCAAGATCTGGGCGCGGGGCGAGCGGCACATCGCGACGTCGGAAGGGAACGGCCCGGTGAACGCGCTCGACGGCGCGATCCGGCTCGCGCTGCAGAAGTTCTACCCGGCCCTCGGGAGCATCGAGCTGATCGACTACAAGGTGCGCATCCTGGAGGAGAAAAAGGGCACCGGCGCGGTGACGCGCGTGCTGCTCGAGTCCGGCGACGGCACCAAGGAGTGGTCGACGATCGGCGTGTCGGCGAACATCATCGAGGCGTCGTGGCAAGCGCTCACCGACTCGATCACGTTCGGTCTCACGCACACTTCCACGGACGAATGACGTCCGTCCATCCGAAGGTACGCGTTCGCTTCGCGCCGGCTCCGTCCGGCTCGCTGCACGTCGGCGGCGCGCGCACGGCGCTGTTCAATTGGGCGTTCGCACGGCACAACGAAGGTGTCTTCGTGTTGCGCATCGAGGACACCGACAAGTCGCGCGCGACCGACGAGGCGATGCACGAGCTGATCGACGTGCTGGGGTGGCTCGGGCTCAACTGGGACGAGGGGCCGGACGCAGGCGGCCAGTACGGGCCGTACCGCCAGAGCGAGCGCATGGAGCACTACCGTCGCGCGGCGTCGCGATTGGTCGCAGGCGGCCATGCCTACCGTTGCTATTGCACGCCGGCGGAGCTCGACGCGCGCCGCAAGGAAGCGCTCGCGGCCGGTAAGCCTCCCGGATACGACCGCCGCTGCCGTTTTCTCTCCGACCTCGATCGCGCCGCCTTCGAGGCGGAAGGCCGGCCGCACGCCTTGCGGTTTGCGGTTCCCGACGGGGGAGAGATCGTGTTCAACGATGTGGTGCGCGGAGAGGTTCGCTTCGAGCACGCGCAGATCGCCGACTTCATCGTGATGCGCTCGGATGGGTCGCCGACGTATCTGCTTGCGTCGGCGAACGACGACCTCGAGATGGAGATGACGCACGTGATCCGTGGCGAGGACCTGCTGTCGGCGACACCGCGCCAGCTCTTGCTGTACGCGGCGCTGGGGTCGCGCACGCATCCGGAGTTCGCGCACGTTCCGCTGATCGTCGGCAGCGACCGCCAGCCGTTGTCGAAACGCCACGGCCATACGAGCGTGGAGCATTACCGCAGCGAGGGTTTCCTGCCGGAGGCGATGGTCAACTACATGGCGCTGCTCGGCTGGTCGTACGGCGACGGGACGACCGAGCGCTTCACACGTTCGGAGCTCGTCGAAGCGTTCAACCTGGAGCACGTGTCGCACAACCCGGC
>JBIOWR010000094.1:0-11874 GCA_044868775.1 Actinomycetota bacterium | reverse complement strand
AGCGCGCAAGAATCGTTTCAAAATAACAACACGCCGCGTGTTGTCATTCTGAAACGAAACACACGGGGAGATATGCCGGCCGGCGCGCCGTGCGGTCGCTCGACGAAGCGACCTAGGACCGCTCGCCAAGCGCCGACGCGACGCCAAGCCACGCGGGCGGGTGCCGGCGGCCGTAGGATACGGCGCGCTGTGGGGACCGACCGGCGCTCGAAGCTCGCGTATGCCGCGTTTGCGGTGGGGATTGGCGTTCTGGCGCTGCTGCCGCGGGCGTTCTCTCTCGATCGCGCGCTGACAATCGACGAGGCGTTGTGGATCGATCGCTCGGATCGGTTCATCTCCAACGTCGCGGACGCGCGATTCGGGAGCGCGTACGAGACCGGGCATCCGGGCGTGACGATCATGTGGATCGGCGGGCTCGCGCAACGCACGCTGCCGGAGGACGCGCCGCCGCGCGCGCGCTACGCAAGGGCGCGCCTCGCTCTCGCGATCGTGGACGTGTTCCTCATACTGCTGGTCGCGTACCTCGTCGTTGCTATCGCCGGACCGCTCGCGGGGGTGCTCGCCGGAGCCCTGCTCGCACTCGATCCGTTCCTGCTCGCGCACAACCGCGTCTTGCATCTCGACGGCTTGCTCACGCTGTTGATGATCTCGAGCTTCCTGGCGCTCCTCCAAGCAATGCGCGGCAATCGACGCCTGTGGCTCATCGCGTCGGGCGCGCTCGCAGGGCTCGCAGCGCTCACGAAGCAACCGTCTGTCTTCTTGCTCCCCGTTACCGCGCTCGTGCTTTGGCGCGACGGGGGTGGCCTCAAGCGACGCATTGCGATTTGGACCGCAGCGGCGGCAGTCACCGCGTTCGTCTTGTATCCGGCGCTCTGGACCAACCCGGCCGGCCCGCTCGGCCTCATCCTCGGCTCGGCTGCGCGCGGCGCGTCGGACAGTCACTCCGTCGGCTTCTTCCTCGGCAAGCCGAACCCGAACCCGGGGCCGCTGTTCTATCCGGTGGTCTTTCTATGGCGGACGAGCATCGTGACGCTCCCGGCGGCCGTCGCCGCGATCGTGTGGGTGCGCAAGCGCCGGAACGACGAAACCGCACGGCGCGCGGCGGTGTGGTTGCTGTTCGCGCTCGGCTTCATGGCGATGATGACGATCGGCTTCAAGAAAGGCGACCGCTACGTGCTGCCTTCGATCGCGGCAGTGGACGTCGCCATCGCGATCGCCGGCGCGCACGTGTTGCGTAACGTGCGCACCACGATGACGGCGGCGCTCGCGATCGCAAGCCTCGCCGCGCACGGCCTTCCAGCGCTCGCGATCCACCCATACGAGGAGGCGCACTACAACTGGTTGGTCGGCGGACCGGTGACGGCGAAGCACGCGCTCGTGGTCGGCTGGGGCGAAGGGCTCGACGAAGCAGCAACCGCGCTCGCACGACTACCCGACGCCGAAAGCACAACGGTGGCGACGACGCGCGTCACGCAATTCGAAAACTTCTATCCCGGCACGACGATGCGTCTCGAAGACAGCTCCGAGATGAAACCGGGCGCACCGAAGCCAGGCCTCGTGCTCTTCTACATCTCGAGCGTGCAGAGCGGTCGCTTCGATGCAGTGTGGCGGCGCTACGAGAACGATCGCCCCGTGTACGAGCTGACCGTCAACTCGTTGCCGTTCGTGCGCGTGTACCGCGCGCGCTGACGCGCGTCAGTCGGCGCCGCCTCCGCCTCCTCCGCCACCGCCGCCGCCGTCACCGCCGCCGCCGGAGAATCCGCCGCCGAACCCTTCCCCGGAAGACGGTGAGCTCTCGCCCGCGTGCGCGGTCGCGGCGAACGCTCCCGTGAACGCCGCGAACGACGTGCCGAACGAGCCGAGGCCCGTCCCGTCCGCGGAGTGATACCAGGTAAAGCCTTCTCGTTGAAGCTCGGGCGCGCGTACGGCGAGCGCCTTCGCAACCGCGTCCGCGGCGCCGAGCGGCACCGCGTACACGAGGTACTTCTCCCACAGCGTCACGGCGGTTGGACGCTTCTCGTCCATATGCGAGTACTCCGTCAAGAATCGGCGGAACGCTTTCCACGCGCGGTACTGGCCCGCTCCGGTGAGCGTTCGCTGGCGCAGGACCGGCGTGAGCAACGCTTGCGCGCTCGCGATCACGAGGCCGCCGATCGCCGCGCCGATCCACCGGCTCCCGGTGCCGGAGGCGCGGGCGAGCGCGAACAACGTGAACGCGATCGCAGCGAGCGACGCCGCCACGTTGGCGAACACCACGAAGCCGCGACGTTCGAGCAGCTTCAGCTCCTTGCCGTGCGCGATGACGCCGCCGATGAAGCGGTTCCACCAGTCGTGCATCGCTTGCGGGTTGCGCTCGGCCCACCACTTCATCTCGTCGTCGCGTACGCTGCCGGCGAGCGCGCGCTCGGCGAGAAACGCAAGCGTTTCGCGCTCGTACGGCTGCAACCCGTCGTCGCGCGGGTCCGGTTGGAGCGTGAGCTGATACCGCCGCTCGGTGCGACGGAACAGGATGCCGCTCTCTTCGACTTGCTCCTCCATCTTCAAGTGGCCGCGGCGCGCGAGATCGAGGATCGTTGCGGCGAAGTCGTCCGGCTTCACCTGTCCCCACCTCATCAAGTAGCCGACGACTGCCGGCGGGTAATCCGCGGGAGGTTCGCGCACGTACTTGCCGACGACCGCTCCGGGCACGTGCGCGATCGCAGCGGGAACATCGTGCTCACGGCCGTACCGAACGAACAGCGCCACGAACACACCGAGCGACGCAATGCACAGCAGGAAGCCCCACAACGGAAGGAGACGCAGCGCGTCGACGTCGTCACCGGGACGCGGAACAGAACCCGGAACGAAACCCGCCCCCGGCACATACCCACGATCCTCGTTCGCCTTGTCGGCGAGCGCGCCTTCCTCCGACAACACGTCGGGCAGGCGCGTACCACCGTGCTTCGGCGCCCCGGGAACGAGCCGCGGCGGGAAGGCCACGCGCCCCTCGACGAACGTGCGCGGCGGCAAGCCGGTAACGATCCAGCGGATCGTCGTCGGATCCACGATGTCCACGCGGCCGTTGAGCGGACCGTGTCCCCACGCGCGCACATCGCCGGCAGCGGCGCCCGGCGGGAGGTGTACCGTCGCCACCACCTCGTTCGCCCCCGCGTCCCATCCGTCGCCGATGAACTTCCAGTACAGCTCCGCGACGTCGTCGTAGGCCACGATCGCGCCGAGCACGCGATACGTGACGCGGAACGTACGCCGCTCGTTGACCGCGTCGTAGTACCAGCGAATCGTCGTCCCCGCATCGCCGCCGCTCGTGAAGGTGTAGGTGCCGGAGACCTCGCCGCCGGACACACGACGGTACGCAACGCCGCGCTCCGACACCACGGCGTTCGCGATGCGGTAATCGCCGCGCGGAATCTCGATGAACGCGCGGTGGAACGAGCCGTCGAACAGGAACGTGCGATCCTCGGTGACGTCGAACGAGCCGTCCGGGTACACGCGAACGTCGACGGCCACCGTCGGAAACGTGAACGACTTCGCATGCGCAAAGGGGAAAGGCGTGGAGAGGAACGCGAGCAACGACGCGGCGACGAGAGAAAGGGTGCGCGTCACTCCCACTCGATGGTGCCCGGAGGCTTCGACGTGACGTCGTACGCGACGCGGTTCACGCCCGGAACCTCGCCGACGATGCGCGTGGAGATGCGCTCCAGCACGTCGTACGGCAAGCGCGCCCAATCGGCGGTCATCGCGTCGTCGCTCGTGACGCAGCGCAAGATGATCGGGTGCGCGTACGACCGCTCGTCTCCCATGACGCCGACGGTGCGCACGTCGGGCAGGATCGCGAACGACTGCCATAGCGTGCGGTACATCCCGGCGCGCCGCACCTCTTCGAGCACGATCGCGTCGGCGGTGCGCAAGATCTCGAGCTTCTCGGCGTTCACCTCGCCGATCACGCGAATCGCGAGGCCCGGTCCCGGGAACGGCTGGCGCCACACGATCTCCTCCGGCAGACCCAGCTCTTCGCCGATCGCGCGCACCTCGTCCTTGAACAAGTTGCGCAGCGGCTCGACCAACTCAAACTCCATGTCCTCGGGCAGGCCGCCGACGTTGTGATGCGACTTGATCTTCGCGGCGTCGCGCGTGCCGGACTCGATGATGTCGGGATACAGCGTGCCTTGCACGAGGAACTCGACGCCGGCCAGCTCGGATCGAGCGACCTCCTCGAACACGCGGATGAACTCCTCGCCGATCGCCTTGCGCTTCGTCTCGGGGTCGGTGACGCCGGCGAGGCGCCCGAGGAACCGGTCGCGCGCCTTCACATGGATCAGGTCGATCTTGAGGTGCTCGTGGAACGTCTCCTCAACTTGCTCGGCCTCACCCGCGCGCAGCAACCCGTGATCGACGAACACGCACGTGAGCTGATCGCCGACGGCCTTGTGCACCAGCGCCGCTGCGACCGACGAGTCCACGCCGCCACTCAAGCCACAGATGATGCGCCTGTCCCCGACACGCTCGCGCACGTCGCGCACCGCTTCCTCGATGATCGAGACCTTGGTCCACGTCGGGTGCGCGCCGCACACCTCGTAGAGGAAGTTCTTCAGCAGGTCGAGCCCCTTGGGCGTGTGCGCGACCTCGGGGTGGAACTGGATGCCGTAGAGGCCGCGTTGCGGGTCCTCGAACGCCGCGCACGGCGACGCGCCGGTCTCGGCGACGACACGGAAGCCTTCCGGCGCGCGCACGACGGCGTCGGAGTGGCTCATCCACACCGTCTGGTCGAGCGGCAGGTCCTTGAACAGCACGCTCGAACCGGTGACCGTGAGATCGGCCTTGCCGTACTCGCGCACGCCGCTGCGCGACACTTCGCCGCCAAGCGCGATCGCCATTCCTTGCTGTCCGTAACAGATGCCGAGCACCGGGATGTCGAGCGCGAAAAACTTGGGATTGACTTGCGGCGCGCCCGGCTGGTTCACGCTCGCGGGGCCGCCGCTCAAGATCAGCCCGCGCGGGCGGCGGCGCTTGATCTCCTCGACGTCGACGTCGTGCGGGAGGATCTCGGAGTAGACCTTGCACTCGCGAACGCGGCGCGCGATCAACTGCGCGTACTGCGCCCCGTAATCGATGACCAGAACTGTGTCGAAGCCGCCCGCATCCACGTTGCGCCATAGTCTAGCCGACCCGCGGAGGGTTCCCAACCTCCACAAATTGCCGCTTTCGTCGGCAGGCACGCGCAGAGCGGAGGCGAAATACGTTCGGCGATGATGAAGCGCCTGCCGGTCCTCGCTCTCGCGCTCGCCTTCCTCGTTCCGGGCTTCGCTCATGCGGAGGCGGACTATCCCCCGTACGAAGACGCGCGATCCGACGGCGCGGCTTGCTTCACGGCGGTCGCGCCCGGAACCTGCTCCGCCACCGAGCACGCCGACGCATACGAGGGCACGCTCGGCGTCGACATCGACGTGGCGGGACCCGGCGTGGTGTATGGCACCGCACAACCACAAGTGTGGGGCCTCGTGCCGCTGCTGCCGACGGGAACGAAGGTCGTCGTGACCGCGACGTTTCGCGTGCGCTCTGCGAACGCGTATCGCGCGGGTCTGCTTGCCACTGCGACCGGCAACGCGATCTCGAACGTCTACGCGAACGCGCACCTGATGGTCAGACACGAAGACGGATGCGATCTGGTCGGCAACGGTTGCTACAACCCGCAGCAATGCCCGACGTGCGAATCGGCGTCCGCCGAGACGACGATCGTCGACGTGTCGACGAATCAGTCGTCGGCTGCAAACAAGGACATCACCGTCACCGTGACGCTGTCACACCCGACGGGCTTTCCGCACGGCAACCTTCAATTCATCGCAACAATCTATGCGGGCGCGTCGCTGAGCATGCGCAACGCGCCGGGTGAAGGAACCGCAGGCGTCGCGGTGGACGCCGTGCTCACGAAGATCGTGGCGGTGATCAGCTAGCCGGCGAGCTCGCCCTTGGCGGGCGGTGCGGCGCCGGGTGGCGAAGCGGCCCCCGGGCGTGTTACTTGCGCAGCCGCCGACGGCAGGCGCACGAAGAACGTCGATCCCTTGCCGGGCGCGCTCTCGACGGAGACGTCGCCGGCCATCGCGTGCGCGAGCTGGCGCACGATGTACAGGCCGACGCCTGCGCCGCCGGTTTCCATGCGCATCGGGTCTTCGAGGCGACGGAACTTCTCGAAGATCTCGTCGTGCTTGTCGGGCGGGATGCCGATGCCCTCGTCGCGCACGCGGATGCAGATGCGGCCGTCCTCGTCCTCAACCACGACCGAGACGGGCGTGCCGTCGTCGGAGAACTTCACCGCGTTCGAGAGCAGGTTGGCGAGGAGTTGCTCCACGCGCAGCGGATCCGCGGCAGCAATGCGAGCGGAGGGTGTGATCTCGAAGAAGAACTCGCGCGTCTGGTGCGCGCGGCGAAACGGTCGCAGCGCGCGCTCACACACCTGCTCGAGATCCACCGGCACGCGGCGCACTTCCTCCGGCAAGCGGCGCTCGCCTTCGCGCGACACGTACGACACGAGCAGCAAGTCCTCGACGAGCCGCACCATGTGGTCGGTGCGCTCGATGATCGACTCCAACACCTCGCGGCGGCGCTCGCCGTCGATCTCGTCGCCGCGACGCAGCAGCAGCGACGCGTAACCCTTGATCGGCGTCAGCGGCGTGCGCAGCTCATGCGAGATCGTGGAGACGATGTCGCTCTTCATGCGCTCGACCTCGCGCTGGCGCGTGACGTCGGTGACGACGATGACGTCGGATGCAAGAGAGCCGGCCTTGTCGTGCGCGGGACCGTGACGCACGCTGATCCACCGGTTGACGCCGCTCGCGGTCATGATCTCCAGCTCGAACGGCTCCGGCTGCTCGGACACCGACACGGTCAGCGGCTGGCCGTGGACGCCACGCCCGCGCAGCAGGAACGGCAGCGCCTTGCCCTCCGCCTCGGTCGCGGGGATGCCGGTGATCTGCTCCATGGACGGGCTCCACAGCACGACCGTGCCGTCGGCCTCCGCGAGCACGATTCCTTGGGAGGAGTGCTCCACGATCCGCTGCAGCTTCGCGCGCTCGCTCTCCATGCGGTTCAACAAGTCCTTTTGCTTCACCCATCCGCGGAACGCGATGTGCAGAGCGACGGTCGGCGCGAGCACGGCGGGCAGCAGCTCCGGCCGCGTCTCGTACAACGCGACGGCGACGAAGCCCACCGCGGAGTTGCCGATGCCCATCGCGATCGACAGGCCGCCTTCCTGACGGAGCACTTCGAAGAACTTGCGCTCTTCAGTTGCGGCGAGGATCGCCGACAGCGTCACGAGGTTCACGCCAACGAACGTGGCCATGCCGAGGCCGAGCCCGATGACGCCGCGCATCGTGGAGAAGTCGCCGTGCCCGACGCCGGCGAATACCGCGGCGGCCGCGACGAGCCCGATCGTGTACTGGCCGAGGTTGAACGACGCCTTGAGCAACCCGCGCCGGCGATAGATCAGCGCGACGGCGAGAGCCGCGGTCGCGACGACGACCGCGAGCGACGGAGGCAGCAGCACGAAGTCCGCGACGACCGCGGCTTCGAACAGCGTGATCAGCTCGGAGGAGTTGCCGTGCTGCAACGGGATCGCAACGATCTCAGAAACGGCGGTGATGACGAACAGAATGATGGCGAGGCGAAACGACGCGTCGGTGCTCGGAATCGGAAACGCCAAGAGCGTGGCGACGAGCGCCAGAACGCCTCCGCACGAGACGGAGGCGATCAAGACCCCGGTGAACCTACCCGGTGCTGTTCGTAGCGTCACTGTTCCACCCCATTGCCCGGCCCCTCGCCCGCATCATCAAACCCAGTCGGTCGCGCTCCACTGACGCGCGCTCCACTGCCGCGCGCTCCACTCGCGCGCCGACCATTCGCGTGCACTCCACTCACGCACGGACCATTCACGTGCACTCCACTCACGTGCGCTCCACTCGCGTGCCGACCACTCGCGTGCATCCCACGCACGAGCGCTCCACTCACGGGCATCCCAGGAGCGGGCGCTCCACTCGCGTGCATCCCACGCGCGCGCCGTCCACTGACGCGCCGCCCACTCACGCGCGTCCCACGAGCGCGCGTCCCAGGAACGAGCTGCCCACTCGCGTGCCGCCCACTCGCGTGCGTTCCATTCGCGTGCGCCCCACTCGCGGGCGTCCCACGAACGAGCAGCCCACTCGCGTGCGTCCCAGCGCGCCTGCGCCCACTCGCGTGCCGCCCATTCGCGTGCGTCCCACGCCCGGGCGTCCCACGCGCGGGCCGCCCACTCACGGGCGCCCCACTCGCGTGCGAGGAAGCGATAGCCGTTGACGTCGTCGCCGTACCAGTCGAAGTGGAAGCCGCCGACGTTCGGGAACTTGAAGCTGACGCCGTCGTCCGGCACGGCCGGCAGACCTTCCGGCGCGCCGCCCGCAGCTGCGGCCGCCACGTCCACCACACCGGCGCCGACGGAGTCGACGTCGCCGGCCGGGATCGGCACCGCGCTGCCCATGAACATCGCCTTGACCTGATCCGGCGAGAGCGACGGGCGCTTCTGCAACAACAGCGCCGCGGCGCCGGCCGTGACTGCAGCCGACATCGACGTGCCCGAACCCTTGAAGTACGCGTCCTCGACGCGCGCGCTCGGGTTCGCCTCGTCCACCGTGCTGCCCGGTGCGCGCAGCGAGACGAGGTGGTGACCGGGAGCCGCGACGTCCGGCTTCGGCATGCCCCAGCGCGTCGGTCCGCGCGAGGAGAAGTCGCTCACGACGTCGTCGGCCACGTCGTTGGTTCCGAGGTCGTCGACCGATCCGGCGGTGAGCAAGACGGGGTCTTCGCCCGGCGAGCTGATCGTGCCCGCGTCGGGACCGTGGTTGCCGGCCGGCACGACCACGACGACGCCGTGCGCCCACAGGCGGCGCAGCGAACGCGTCAGCGGGTCGAGCGACGGCGGCAGCGGCGAGTCGGAGTCGAGCGCCAGCAGCGCGACGCGCACGTTGAAGCGCTCCGCCGACTCGTCCACGAGCTGCACGCCGAGCAACACGCGCCCGAGCGACGTCGAGCCGTCCGACGCGGCGACCTTGACCGACATGAGCTTCGACGCGGGCGCAACTCCGGTGTAACGCCCGCCCGAGGATGCGCCGTTGCCGGCGATCAGACCGGCCATGAACGTGCCGTGGCCGTATCCGTCCTCGAACGTCAATTCAGGAGAGAGATCCGCCGACGCGATCACGCGACCGGCGAGGTCCGGCACGTTGGCGACGCCGGTGTCCACGAGCGCGACGGTGACGCCTTCGCCGGCGACGCCGTCGTTCCACATCGAAGTCGCGCCGACCTCCGCGGGGTACGCGGAGACCAGCGAGCCGCCGTACGTCGACGACTGAACCTTCATCGGGCGGTCGCTCGTCACGATCGCCTTGCGCATCAGCTCGTCGAGACGCGACGACGGAACCTTCGCGAGGACACCGTCGACGATCGGCAGCGGCGCCTCGACGCGTCCGCCTTCCTCCAACGTGGCGGTCGCGGCGTCGCCGACGCTGTTGCTCGTCACGATGACGGAGACGAGCTTGCCCATCGCCTGCGCGACGGGAGTGCTCCACACGAGCGCCGCAAACGCAAGCGCGAATGCCGCGCTTCGCAGCGCGCGGCTCCGGCGGACGGTCAGCGTCATCAGTTCCCTGCTCCACTCAAGAGTCTGTGTACGGCGGCGATGAGATCCTCGGGCTCGAACGGCTTGGTCAAGTAGTAGTCGCAACCGCTCGTCCAGCCCGCCCAGGTCGTCTCGTCGTCGGTCTTCGCCGTCGTGATCACGACCGGAACGGACTTGGTGGACTGGTCCTCGCGCATCGCGCGCAGAACGGAGATACCGTCGAGCGAAGGCATCATGATGTCGAGCACGACGAGATCGGGCGATCCGTTCCTGATCGTCTCGAGCGCGCGTGCGCCGTCCTTTACCGGCATCACGTCGAAGCCTTCGAGCTCCAGCAGCTGGCACAAGAGAGCACTGATCGCCGGCTCGTCTTCGGCCACCACGATTCTGGGCATCCCACGTCCTCCTTTACGCAGGTTGTATCGGCGGCGCGCAATGCCGCTCTGAAGAGGCAAACGGATGGTTACCGACCCACCGGGTGGGCTAGAGATCGCTCGAAATAACTAGAGGTTTCGCCGTGCAAAACGGACGGATCGTGACGGAAGGGCGCCCTGATAAGGTCGCTTGCGTGAAGACGGTGGATTTGAACTCCGATCTGGGCGAAGGGCTGGCGGCTTCGGTGGACGACGCGCTGCTCGGACTCGTGTCCTCGGCCAACGTGGCGTGCGGCGGGCACGCAGGCTCTTTGGAGACGATGCGGCGCACCGTGGAGGTCGCGTTGCGGCGCGGCGTACGCATCGGTGCGCATCCGTCGTATCCGGACCGCGAGAACTTCGGCCGGGTTCACGTGTCGATGTCCCCGGATGCGTTGGAGCGCGCGCTCGTCGAGCAAGTCGATGCGCTCATCGAGGTGGCGTCGCCGATGGGAGCGGCCGTCGCGTACATCAAGCCGCACGGCGCGTTGTACAACGACGCGGTGCGCGGGACCGAGCCCGACGTGCTGCTCGCGCTGGCGCGCGTCGCCTCGCGGTTCGGGTTGCCGCTGATGACATTGCCGGGTTCCGCATTGGAGGGCGCCGCTGCAAAGCTGATCCGTGAAGGGTTTCTGGACCGCGCCTACCGGCCCGACGGGACGCTCGTGCCGCGCGCCGAGCCCGGCGCGCTGGTGACGACGCCCGACGGCGTGCGCGAGCAAGCGCTGACCCTCGCGCCGCGCGTCGACTCGCTCTCGCTCCACTCGGACACGCCCGGCGCCGTGGAGCTGATGCGTTCCGCTCGCACCGCGCTGGAGAGCGCGGGCTACACGATCTCTGCGCACGCACGATGATCGTCTTCACGACGGAGACCGTCGGAGATCGCGCCGTCGTGCTGCGCTTCCCGTCGCGCCCGTCGCGCGAGCTGAGCGCATCGCTGATCTCGCTCGCCACCAAAGCGCGCGCGCTCGAGGGCGTCGTCGACGCGGTGCCGGGTCACCGCACCGTGCTCGTCGAGACGCTGCCCGGAATTGCGCGCGACGTGATGGAGCGCGTGCGCGACTTGAAGCCCGACGTGCGTGATGGAGCGTTCGCCACGCACACGATCGACGTCTCCTACGACGGAGAGGACCTGGAGTGGGCGTCGTCGTTCCTTGCGATGCCGGTGCATGAGATCGTGCGAATGCACTGCGCGACGACGTACGACGTGCGGCTGATCGGCTCGCCGGGATTCGTGTATCTGTCGCAAGCGCCAGCGCAGCTGCACATGCCGCGCCGCGACGAGCCGCGCCGCGAGGTGCCGGCCGGATCGGTCGGGATCGGCGGGCGGCAAGCCGGCATCTACGCGCGCGCGATGCCCGGCGGGTGGAGATTGCTCGGTACCGCGCCCGCGTTGCCGGAGCTGCGCCCGGGCGACCGCGTGCGTTTCAGGGCGACGGCGACGTGATGCTTCGTTTCGTGAAGACGCCCGTCGCGACGAGCGTGCAGGATCGCGGCCGCACCGGTCACCGCTCCACCGGGCACGCGCGTTCGGGCGCGATGGACGTCGCGTCGCTCGACGCAGCGAACCGCGCGGCCGGCGCACCGGCCGGCGCTGCCGCGATCGAGATGGGTCCGGGCGCGTGCGTGGTCGAAGTCACGCGCGACGGCGTGATCGCGTTCGGAGGAGCGCGACGCGACGGCGCGCCGTGGTGGGAACCGGTTGTTGTGAAACGCGGAGACATCTTCGAGCTGTCGCCGCCGCGCGACGGCGTGTGGAGTTATTGCGCGGTGCGTGGGGGCGTCGATGCGCCGGTGGTGCTGGGTTCGCGCGCGACG
>JBIOWR010000093.1:0-5238 GCA_044868775.1 Actinomycetota bacterium | reverse complement strand
ACGGTGCCGGCTTTCGGATTCGGCATACGAGATAGGTTCCCATCATCCCGGCGAGCACGAGAGCGAAGATCACGAAGCCGACCATGATCGAGAGCGGCACGCCGACGAAATACACCTGCATCGCCGGCATCAGCCGGGCAAGTATGCCAAGGCCGAAGTTGAAGACGAGCCCGAACACCAGGAACGGCGCGGAAAGCTGCATGCCGATCTTGAAGGCGGCGGCAAAGGCGCGGGTGGCAAGCGCTGCGACGTCGCCGCTCGGCAGCAATTCGCCCGGCGAGAAAATCCGGTAGCTTTCGTTCAGCGCCGCGATGACGAGATGATGGCTGTCGGTGGCAAACAGCAGCGTCATGCCCAGGATCGTCAGGAAGTTGCCGATCAGCAGCCCCTGCTGGCCCTGGGTCGGATCGACGGCGGTGACGAAGCCGAGGCCGAGTTGCTGGGCGATCACCGAACCCGCAACCGACAGCGCCGACAGCGTGACGCGTGCGGTGGCGCCGAGCACGACGCCGATGATGATCTCGTGCACCATCAGGACTGCGAGCGAGCACTATGTTGCATCCGTTTGGACAGATTCGCCATGAAAACGGGCAAATCGGCACTGGGAATTTGCTGTGAACTCCGCGCGGGTCGCGGGCGGCCGGGGGCGGGATGGGACCCGGCGACCGCGGGGCCGGGGGCGGGATGGGACCCGGGACCGCGGGGCAGGCGCGCGCGGCGGGCACTTCCGGCAGAGGCGGGCAATCCGGGTTTACGGGCGGATGTATCTCCTATTACCATGGTGCAAACCCGGGAAGTCCGCGGTGAAGCGTACTTGGGAGATATTTCCAAATCATGTCGAGGTTGGCGAGAGCATGGGTGGCCACCGCGCTGCTGGTCCTGGTGACGGCGGCGTGCGGGGCGCGCTTCGAGTCCCGGCCAACGGCCATCTACGAGACGATCCTGCCGTCGGGGCAGGTCACGCAACAGGCGAACCCAACGGTCACGAAGACAGCGGGCGCGACCACGCGCACCATCCGGCGTCTGGTCGGCAGCAAGGCCGACCGCGGCTTCAAGGTCACCGGAGGCACGATCACGGTCGGGGGCCTCTTCCCGCTCAGCGGCGGCCTCTCGTCCATCGGCACTCCGGCCGCGCAAGGCGCTCAGGCCTGGTTCCGCTATTGGAACGACCGCGGTGGCTTTCAGGGCAAGAAGATCAAGTTCATCCCCTGCGACGACCGCGCCGATGACACGCTCTCCACGGTCTGCGCCAAGCGCCTCGTCGAGCAGGAGGGCGCCTTCGTGATGGGACCCTCCTTCACGCCGTTCTCGGAAACGGTGGTCGGGCAGCTCGACCGGCAAGGCGTCCCGTGGATCGGGTGGGACGGCATCAACAAGCCCGGCTTCTCCAAGCCGACCGTCGTCACGGTGGGCGCAGCCATCGAGCCGATGGCGCACGCGCTGTTCCCGTACTGGTTCCACGACGCCGAGCAACGGCTCGGCCGCAAGCCCACGAAGATCGGCGCGGTCACGCTCGACGTCGGACCGGCCGGCACCTACATCTCCGTCGGTCACAAATATCTCTGCCCGAAGCTGGGCTGCTCGATCGTCAAGGACCAGCGCGTCAACTACCAGACGACGGAGTACGGAACGATCTGCCGCGCGATGTCGAACGAGAAGGTCGACACGGTGTGGATCGTGACCGACCCGTCGAGCGCGATCAAGCTGTACACGTTCTGCCGTGAGATCGGCTACAAGCCGCCGGCGGGATACCTCGGCCAGCACGGCATCGTCCTCGACCTCACGCTCAAGCAGTCGGGCCCGTTCGCGGACGGCACGTTCGCGAACTCTGCGGTCGTGCCGGACACCGAGAACACGCCCGCGGTCAACGAGATGAAGCAGATCATGCGCACGTACTACCCGGACGTCAGCTTCGGATACTGGAGCACGCTGTCGTTCGCGAGCGCGCGCATGCTGACGGACCTGATCGAGGACGTGCTGCGCTCGGGCAAGGAGCTGAACCGCCAATCGATCCTCGATGCGGCGGCGAATCACACGACGTACGACTGCCACGGCTTGTGCAAGGACGTGAACCTCACGCCGCCGATGTCGCAGAGCGGTGGCAACCACTGGGTGTGGATCGTGAAGGCGGTCAAGGGCAAGTGGGTGAAGGTGGCGGGCCCGATCGACGCCTACCGTTCCGAGACGTGGCCGTGCCCGGGGCGGCCATGCTGACCTTCCTGCAGTATGCCGCGAACGGCATCGCGAACGGATTCGTCATCGCGCTGCTTGCGCTGAGCGTCGTCGTCGTCTTCCGCTCCACGCGCGTGCTGAGCTTCGCGCAAGGCTCCATCGCGAGCCTATCGACGTACGTGTTCTTCCAGATGTTCACGCGCTGGGGATGGCCGGCGCTGCCGGCGTTCGTGCTCGCGATCGTCGCCGCGGTCGTGCTGGGTGTCGCGGCGTGGGCGGTCACGATGATCCCGTTGCGTCGCAGCGATCCGTTGACGAAGACGGTGGCGACGCTGGCGCTCGTGCTCGTGCTGCAGATGATCATGCGCACGCAGTGGGGCGGCAACGAGACGTTCATCAAGCCGCTGCTGGACGCGCGCGTCACGGTGGGCTCGTTCGCGATAGGAGCGCAACAATTGCTGATCGCAGGCGTTGCGCTGCTCGCCACGGTCGTGCTGACGCTGTGGTTCAAGACCTCGTTCGGCGGGCTCGCGCTGTCGGCGATGGCCGACGACCCGGCGGCCGCGCGCTTGCTCGGCGTGAACCCGTTGCGCGTCGCGGCGACCGCGTGGGGGATCGGCGCGGTGCTCGGCGCGCTCGCCGGGATCCTGGTGACGCCGCTGCTCGTGCTCAACCCGTTCCAGATGACGCTGATCATGGTGACGGCGTTCGGCGCCGCGCTCATCGGAGGGTTCGAGAGCGTGCCGCTCGCGCTCGGTGGCGCGTTGCTCATCGGCGTGGTGCAGAGCGTCACGACCGGCTACGTGTCGCTCTCGGGGTTCTCGGAATCGTTCGGATTCATCGCCGTGTTCATCGTGCTGCTGTTCCGGCGCAGCAGCATCTCGTCGCTCATGGCGCGTCACGGCGAGGAGGCTGCGTTGTGAGGCGCGCGATCGTATTCGGCGCCGCCGTCGTTGCGGCAGCGTTGGTGTTGCTGCTCGGCAACTACCAGTCGTACGTGTGGTCGCTCGCGGCGATCTACGCGCTGGTCGCGCTGTCGCTCGTCGTGCTCACCGGGTGGAGCGGACAGCTCAACTTGCACGTCGCTGCGCTCGGCCTCGGCATGGGCTCGTACGCCGCGTTCGTGCTCGTGCGCGCGGGTGCGCCGGTGATCCTCGCAGTGCTCGCCGCCGGCGTCGTGACGATCCCGCTCGCGCTCGTCGTCGCGGGCGTTGCGGTACGGTTCCGCGGGCTGGAGCTCGCGGTGGCGACGCTCGCGGTCGGGCTCGTGCTGGAGCGGCTCGCGTTCCGCAACCTCGCCAAAGCCTTGTCGGAGACTTCGTTCGCAAGCTCCTTTGTTCCGTTCTCGCGGCCGTCCGTGGCGGGCGTCGACTTCGCGGGCGACAAAGCGTTCTACGTGTTGGTGCTCGGCATCGCCGTCGTGTTGTTCGGCATCGTGCTGCGCCTCGGGCGCGGCGCGACCGCGCGGACGCTGCGCGCGATTCGCGAGCGTGAGATCGCGGCGGAGGTGTTCGGCGTCCCGGTCGTCGCGTATCGCATCTCCGCGTTCGTCGTGTCGATGGTCGTCGCCGCGACCGCCGGCGCGCTGTTCGCTTCCTTCAAGACCGGGATCACGCCGGACTCGTACAACCTCGATCTGTCGTTCACGATCCTCGCCGCTGCGGTCATCGGAGGGATCGGGTCTCCCGTCGGCGCTGTGATCGCCGGCGCGCTCGCCGCGGTGCTGCCGGAGCTGGGTCGATCCGGTCCGCTCAGCGCGCTGCTCTCCGGAGAGAAGCTCTTCCTCGTGTTCGGCGCCGGCATGATCGTCGCGCTGTGGAGATATCCCGCCGGGCTCGCCGGCATGCTCCAGAAGAAACGCACGCGAACGGAGGACGAGCTCATTGCGATCCCGCGGCACGCCGTGCAGCCCGCGCCGCGATCGTATGCAAGCGCGCTCGACCGGCTGCGCGCGCCGACGATGCTGCGCGTCGAGGACGTGCGCGTTCGCTTCGGCGGCGTGACCGCGCTCGACGGCGCGTCGCTTGTCGTGCCGCGCGGCGAGATCTGCGCTGTGATCGGACCGAACGGCGCGGGCAAGAGCACGCTGTTCAACGTCGTCACCGGTCTCGTGCGCCCGGCGAGCGGGCGTGTCTATCTCGACGGCCGCGACGTGACCGAGATGCCGGCGCACCGGCGTGCGGCGATCGGGCTCGGACGCACGTTCCAGAGCGTGGAGGTCTTCCGCAATCTGAGCGTGATCGAGAACGTGATGGTTGCGGCGCACCTGCGTCGGACTGCGGGAACCATCGCGGAGACGTTCGCGTTGCCGGGAGCGCGCCGCAGCGAGGCGCGCGTGCGCGCGCGGGCAGTGGAGATCCTGGAGGAGATCGGGCTCGAAGCGGCCGCGAGAGCGTACCCGGGCGACCTCACGCTCGGGTCGCTGCGTTTGCTCGAGATCGGCATGACGCTCGCGCACGATCCGAGCGTGCTGCTGCTCGACGAGCCGAGCGCCGGGCTGGATGCGGGGGAGTCGGACCGGCTGTGCGCGCTCGTCGCGCGGCTTCGCGAAGACGGGCTAACGGTGATGCTCGTGGAGCACGATATGTCGGTCGTCGGCGCGCTCGCGGACCACGTGTACGCGATGGACTTCGGTCGCATCATCGCGGCCGGCTCGGCAGACGAGGTGCGCCGCGATCCGATCGTCGTGGAGAAGTACCTCGGCGAGGCGCACGCACGGAAGACCGCGACGCGCAAGCGTTCGCGCGCGAGTGAAAGGAGGCTCGCCGGTGCTCGCCGTTGACGGCTTGGTCGCCTCCTACGGACACGTGCACGCGTTGCGCGGCGTGTCGCTCGCCGTCGCGCGCGGCGAGATGGTCGCGCTCATCGGCGCCAACGGCGCCGGCAAGACGACGACGCTCCGGGCGATCTCCGGGTTGCTGCGCGCGGACGCCGGGACGGTGCGCTGGGACGACACGCTGCTGTCGGGTCTGCCCGCCGAGAGGATCGCGCAGCTGGGCGTCGCGCACATCCCGGAAGGACGCGGGGTGTTCCCGCGGCTGAGCGTCGCGCAGAACCTCAAGATGG
>JBIOWR010000092.1:0-9260 GCA_044868775.1 Actinomycetota bacterium | reverse complement strand
CGAACAGGTCGCGCGCGTCGGAGTACGCGATCTCGGCGATGTTCGGCGACGCCGGGATCGTTCCGTCGGCGAGCGTTTCCGACTCGTGCCCTCCGCTCGAGCCGACCGCGACGTAGCCGACCGCGTGCGTCGCGGCCAGCTGCGTGGTTCCCGCGAAGATATCCGTGGAGGAGGATGCGGCAGCGGCGCTCGTCGACGTGGTGACGCGCACCGGTGTCGTGCCGTTCGAGGTCGTCACGCCGCGCGCCCACGCCGTGCCGCCGGCCGGGTCGACGTACACGCCGAACGTGCGCACCGCGGTGTCTTGCGTCGCCGTGATGCGCTGGTGGCCCTCCGCCGCGCTCGTGCCGAGCAGCGCGAGATCGCCGGAGACCGGCGGCGCCGGGATGGCACCGTCGTCGACGGTCGCGCCGTCGTTGCCGTCGCTGTTCACCAACGCGTACGCGATTCCGTCCGCGGCCGCGAGCGTCGCACCTCCGGTGGCGCGAAGGATGTTCGTGGTTCCGCTGTTCGTCCCGCCGCTCGCGCTCGTGATCACGTCGACGAGCGCGCCGGTGTTCGACACCGCGCGGTCGAGCCCGGTGCCGCCGGGACGGATGAACACGCGCAACGTGCGCGGCCCCGACGCGTCGGTGTTCGCGTAAACCTTCTTCGCGCCGGTCACATTGCTCACGCTGAGCAGCGCGGGATCGGTGCCCGCCGGCGCGGCGGGGATGACGCCGTCCGGCACGATCGTCGAGACGTTTCCGGCCACGTCGCGAGCGCGGTAGCAAATGTACGTCGCCGGCGACGTCGGGCCGAGCGCCTGCAGTGCTTCCGTCTGCGGCGTGGTGGTGCCGACGAGGTCGGTGTTCGTCGCGGTGAGGTCGGTGAGCGGGCCTTCGGTAACGGCGGTGACACCGCTCGTGCACAGCGGGCTCGACGACTTCAAGACCTCGAGCACTCCCGACGTCTCGTTGCTGACGGCCGCGCTCGACGACCGCACCTTGCCGGTGCTCTTGCTCAAGCCCAAATTGGTAACCGTCGGCGCGTCCGGCGCCACCGTGTCCGCCTCTATCGTCTTGGAGGTCTCGCCGTTCGGCGCGTTGAGCGTGGTCGGCGTCGGCGAGGTCGTGAACGCATCCGCCGGGAGCGTCACCGTGAACTGCACGCCGTTGTCCAGTGTCGAGGATGTGCGAATGATGACCAGATACGTCGCGGTGCCCACCGCCACGGTCGGGATCTCTTGCTGGGCGGCGTCGATCGTGAGCGTGGCGGTGAGCCCGGTGAAGCTGAAGCCGGTCGATACCGCGGTGTCGCTCGCGTCGTACACGTCGTCGGTCGCGCCGTCGTCGCGCCACAGCTGCACGCCGTCGCTCGCCGTTCCGGCCGCGTCCGATGCGACGTCGGTCGAGACGAAGTCTCCGGCGACCGAGTTGAACGTGACCTTCGCGGCGGTCAGCGTGTCGCTCAACGACGCGTTCGTCGTGAGGTTGACCTGGAAGATCGTGGTTTGGGCGCTCGACTTCTTGATCACCGACGGCGCCACGTCGGTCGCCTCGACCGACGAGACGGCGCCCGCGAGCGAGGCGATGAGCGCGATGGCGCCGGTCGCCAGCACGACGAGCGCGGCACGGGACACTCTGCGAGTCCTTGAATTCATGTCATCCTCCTGGAAGGGATGCCGACCGGAGGCGTGCATGGGAATCGCCGAGGCCCAGCCGTGATCCGCCCAATCCGACCGCAAAACCTATCACCCGCCCCGCCAACGTCAATAGACCCTTTGAGCTGGGTTCGTCCCGAGGGCCCTGTGTTCATTGCTTCCGACCCTCAACGACACAAGCACATCAACGTCGCGATTGGATCAACGAGAGTGGTCGTCGTTAGCGGAAATCCGCACTTGCGGTCGTGCCGTTCGACCCGAAGACGGTCCGCCGCCGCTACGAGAGCGCGTCCATCGGAGACGTGATCGACGGAAATCCACTCTCGATCGCCACCGGCTCCAAGAAGATGGCGCGGATCACCAACCATAGGAGGATCACCGCGAGCGCGATGATGATGATTCTTGCAGTGCCGCCCGATCTCCGTTCCACAATCGGCAAATATACCTTTTGCGTCGATGGAGCGGGAGTTGGCGAGGGCGGGCGCGGCGAGCCCGCGAGGAGAGAAGGGCGGCGGCTTAGCGGCGGCGGCGCGCGACGAGCTGCGCCACGAACATCACGAAGGTCGCCATCAGTTCCTCCACGTGGAGAGCGGGCCGGCTTCGAGCGCGAACCCTGCTTCCCATTGCATGCCGTGCACCAGGGGCACCAGGTTGCTGAGCGCGGCGCCGGGGCCACCCGGGAGCGGGAACGATCCGGAGTCCTGGAGGTGCGTGTAATTGAGGGAGTTGAAGTCGACACCCGGATACGAAGAGGCGGCCGGGGCGAACGCGCGGCCTGCGTAGCCGACGCTCCCGTACAGGGCGAGCTCTCCGAGCTCCTTGCCGCGCCTCACGTCCGAAGGTTTCATACTTGCTGCATCGTTCGCTTTATCCATGTCTTGAACAACGAGCGTGTGCCATCTTTGGACATGGTCACTTCGAGCAAGATGTGTCTAGTCCCAGTCGACGGTACGGAGCCGCCGGATGCGCCGAACACATAGAGCACTCCTCCTAGCCGCGATCGTTGCGGCCCTGGCGATGCTTGCCTCGGTCGGCGCGTGCTCCCGGAAACCGGTCCTTGAGCAGCTCGGCCGCACCGGTATCGAGGGCATCGTCCGGATCGGTCCGAGCTGCCCGGTGCAGCAGGCCGGCACACCCTGCCCGGACAAGCCCTACGTCGCCACCGTCCAGGTGCGGGACGCGAACGGCAAGGTCGTGACCACCTTCATCTCCGGCGATGACGGGACCTTCCAGGTCGATCTACCGCCCGGCCGCTACACGCTCGTGCCGCGAACCTCCGGCCGCCTGCCGCACGCCGAGCAGCGAGTCGTGGTCGTGCGCGAAGGGAAGCGCACGCACGTCGAGATCACGTACGACAGCGGCATCCGCTGACGCGGCGCGCACCGCCTTCGACTTCCGAAGAACCCTCGCCGTAGACTTCGCGCGGTCCGTGGAGAACTTCGCGAAGGAGGTCCCTCGATGGGTGAGATGGTGGAGTTTCCGAGTCAGGGTCACGGTCCGTGCGACGGTTACCTCGCGCTCCCGGCGCAACCCGGTCCCGGCGTCATTCTCATCCAGGAGTGGTGGGGCCTCGTGCCGCACATCGAGGAGGTCGCCGACCGCTTTGCCGGCGAGGGGTACGTCACGCTCGCGCCCGACCTGTACCACGGGGCGAAGACCGAGGAGCCCGACGAGGCCGGCAAGCTGCTGATGGCGATGAAGATGGAGCGCACCGCGCGCGACATGTCCGGCGCCGTCGACTACCTGCTCGCGCACCCGTCGGTCGCGCCGAAGAAGATCGGCGCCGTCGGGTTCTGCGCCGGCGGCGGCCTCGCGCTGATGCTCGCAGCGGTGAAGCCGATCGAAGCCGTGGTGCCGTTCTACCCCGCGTTCGCACACGGCGAGCCGGACTACTCGACCGTCAAAGGCTCCGTGCTGATCCACGGCGCCGAACACGACGAGTGGGCCGCGCCGGAGAAGGTCGAGCAGGTGACGAAGGAGCTGCAAGCGGCCGGCGTCGATGCGTCGTTCCACATCTACCCCGGCACCGAGCACGCGTTCTTCAACGACTCGCGCGCCGTGGTCCACCAGCCGGCGGCGGCGCAACAAGCGTGGCAGCGCACGCTCGACTTCCTGGGAGAAAAGCTTCGCTAGATCGCGATGGCGTCACACGCGGATCGCGACGAGCGCGGCTGCGATCAGCGGGACGGCGACGCTCAGCGCGCGCAAAGCACTCTCCGGCGCGGCGCGAAGCGCCGCGCCGTCGATCGGCTCCGTCGTGCCGTCCGTTCGCGTGATCACCCCTTGCACCGATTCGGTCGCGCGCCGCAACCTGCGCACCGGCGTCGACAGCGTGCGTTGCGCGACCGACAAGAAGAAGCACGCCGCGGCGGCCAGCACGCCCGACACTTCGAGCACCGTTGCGTTCGCCCACGCGGCGGTGAACGCGGGGAATGCTCCCCATGCGAGCGCGAACCACACGTCGGAGTGGAACAGCCCGCCGGCGATCTCAAGGTTGTACGCGACCACGAGGAACACTCCGGCGATGACGAACGCGAGCAGCCACCACGTCGTGCGCGCCGCGCCTGTGACACCAATCGCCGCGGCGAGCCCCAACGACACCGTCGCCAGCGCGATCAGCACGCCGTCGCCGATGCGCGTGCGCAACGGATGACCGTGCAGCTCGTCGAGCGCGTGCGCACCGATCCCGACCGCGAGGAAGAACGCAACCAGCAACGCCACGAGCCGGTCCACGTGTGCATCGGGAGCGGAGGCCCACCCGATGCACACGTACGACAGATGCCACACGGTGTAGGGCGGGTGCAGCAACGTGACGTAGTCGCGCCAGCCTCCCGGCTGGAGTGCGTAGAACGCGGGCGCATCCTTCACGCCTTCCACCCCCAGGTGACGACGCCGGCGCCGAAGCTCATGGAGCGCGTGCGCACCCGCTCCATGCCGGCGTCGCGCCACGTTGCCGCGATGTCTTCGGGCGAGAAACGCTCGCCCCACTCCACGATGCTGTTGCCGAGGAAGTCGCCGACGTCTCTCCATCCCGAAGAGATCGCGCGCGCGCCGAGCGGCAGCACGCGCTGCGTGTAGAGACCCCACAACGAACGGCTCCAGCGCGCGCTCGGCACGCCGAACTCCACCGACGCCATCGGCGCGCCGGGACGCAACACGCGTACCAGCTCCGCGATCGTCGCGCGGGGATCGTCGACGTAGCGCAACAAGTACGTGAACGTCAGCCCGTCGAACGTCTCGTCGCGAAACGGGAGCTGCGTGGCCGTGCCGCCGGCGACGCGCGCATTGCGCTCGCGCGCGCGTCGAAGCATGCCGTGACTCTGGTCGAGCCCGACGACGCGCGCGCGCCACCGGCGAGCGACGTCGCGTGCGACGAGGCCGGTCCCGGTGGCGACGTCGAGCACCAGCGCGCGCTCCGGCAACTCGAGGCGCGAGACGGCGAACCTTCGCCAGCGACCGTACTGGCCGAAGCTGAGAACTTCGGCAGGCGTGTCGTACGCAGGCGCGATCCCGTCGAACAGCTGCCGTGCGTGAGCCGTCCTCGCGCTCGTCATGACGAGGTTCTACCGCAGTGAACCCCCGCTACACCACTACGTACCGGTCGACGCAGATCCAGGTTCCGTACGACGCGGAGCGCTTGCGTCCGGTCACGACGATCTTGAGCGTGTGGTTCGCGTTGGAGAGGCCGCGGATGCTCCGCTTCACGTTGTACGTGTCGGCGGATGCGTAGTTGTCGATCGTCGCCTTGAGCACGCCGTCGACGTACACCCCCGCGATGCCCATGTAAGGACCGGCGACGGAGTACCAGTCGATGCCGGTGCCGTGGAACGTCAGCGAGACCGCGCTCGAGGTGAAGCGGCTGCGCGCGTACCGGCCCGCGGACGCGCGCGTGGTGGGAACGCTCTGCCATCCGTACTGCGCCGACGGGTTCTGCAACAGCGTCGCGCCGTAGCGGATGCCGTCGAGCACGACGCGCGTGTCGGTCGCGTACGCGCTCCCCTTCAAGCCGCGCGCGACGATGGTGATCTTGTGCCACCCCTCCGAGAGCCCGTCGAAGATGCGCTGCACGCCGAACTTCGGCGAGGTTGCGAACTGGTTGAAGCTCCCCTTGTGCACGCCGTCGATGTACACGTTCGCAAGGCCCTGGTCGGGGCCGGCCTTCGTGTACCAGATCACCGACTTGCCGGCGAACGCGACCGTCGCGCTCGCGCCCGGCGTGTTCTCCACGGCGTACGAGCGCCCGATCGCACCCGTCTCCCCGCTGAACCTCCACGCATAGCGCGACGCGATGCTCGATTCTTGCTCTTGCGTCGACGCGCGAAAGCTCTTCGTCGTCACCGGCGTGACGTTGCCGGCGGCGTCGCCCACCTTGGTGGTTGCGTCGGCGGGGTTCACCACCACGACGTAGGTCTGTCCGGGGATCAGCGCGACGAGCGGATCGAGGTCCACGCGCCGCACCTTCCCGCTCGTGCACCCGACGACGTGCAGCGTCGCGTCGCGGCACGTTTGCGCCGCGGAGACATTCGACGACGTGCCCGAGGCGCGGAGCACCACGTTGTTTCCGAGCACGTTCTTGACGTCCTCGTTGAACGTCACGATCTCGTTCGCAACGATCGACGCCGACACCGCGAACGCCGGAACCGGCGGCACTGCGTCCGGCGGCCGGCCCTCCACCAATCGCACGCGGTCGTTGGTCTGGTCGGCGAGATAGATCGCTCCGGTGCGATCCGACGTCACGGCGACGATGCGGCCGAGGATCGTCTCCACCGCCTTTCCGGAGTCTCCCCCGTACCCGACGACGCCCGTGCCGGCGAGCGATTCGATCTTTCCTTCGGTGTCGATCTTGAGGAGCGTTCCGCACGCGGCGTTCGTGATGAACAGCTGCCCGATCACGTCGGCGCTGATGCCGGCCGGGCTCGACAGCGCGGTTTCCAGCGGCGTCGCGCCGGGCGTGCACCCCGCGGTGCCGGTGCCTGCGATCGACGAGATGACGCCGGCGGCGACCTTGCGGATGCGGTGGTTCTCGGTGTCCGACACGTACAGCGTCGACTCGTACACCGCGACGCCGGCCGGCTTGTTGAGCTGCGCGAGCACCGGGTCCGCGCCGTCACCGGCGAACCCTGCAGTGCCGTTGCCCGCGACCGTGGCGATGTTGCCGGCGAGGTCTACCTTGCGCACGCGCTCGTTCTGCGTATCGGCGATGAACAGGTTTCCGTTCGCGTCGAGCGCGATCGCCTCGGGCTTGTTGATCTGCGCGGAGACGGCCGGACCGCCGTCGCCGGCGAGTCCCGCTGAGCCGTTGCCCGCGACCGTGGAGATGATGCCGCCTGCGTCCACGCGCCGGATGCGGTCGTTCTGCGTGTCGGCGATGTACACGACGCCGTTTGCATCCGCGGCGAGCCCGGTGGGAGCGTTCAGCTGCGCGTCGGTCGCGTTGGCGCCGTCTCCGGCGAAGCCTGCGGTTCCGGTTCCGGCGATCGTGGTGATGACGCCGGTCGCGGAGATCTTGCGCACGCGGTTGTTCGCGGTGTCCGACACGTACACGTTGCCCTTGCCGTCGGTCGCGATGCCGCGCGGCTGGCGCATCACCGCGTTCAGCGCGGGGCCGCCGTCGCCGCCGAAGCGCTGACCCGCGACCGTCGGCATCGTTCCGTCGCCGATCACCTTGCGCAGCAACGCGTTGCCGGTGTCCGACACGTAGACGACGCCGTTCGCGTCGACGGCCACGCCACTCGGGAAGCACAGCGCGGACGCGGTCGCGGTGCCGCCTTGCGACGCGTCCGGACACGTGTAGGTGTCGCCGGACAGCGTCGCCTCCGTTCCGCTTCCTGCAACCGTGGAGATGATCTTCGTCGCGTCGATCGGCGGCACGGTTGCCGTCGCTTCGATCTTGCGGATGCGTTGCTGGTTCGTGTCGGCGACGTAGAGGTTTCCGGTGGCGTCGAACGCAAGCGACGTGGGCCGGCACAGCGTCGCGATGCCGGCGGGTCCGGTGTCTCCGACCGGAACGGTGCCGTACGGGATCGACGCATCGGTCGGGCAGATGCCGCCGGCGACCGTCATCAAGTTTCCGCTCTCGTCGATCTTGCGCACGCGGTTGTTGGAGAAGTCGGCGATGTACACGACGCCGCTCGCGTCGACGGCGACGTCGTACGCGTCCACCGGCGTCGTCGCGGCCGGGAGCGCGTCGCCTTGCCACGCCGGGGCGCCGGTGCCTGCGATCGAGTTGATCTTGCCGTCCGCCGCCGTCACCTTGCGCACGCGCTTGTTGCCGAAGTCCGCGACGTACACGTTGCCGTTCGCGTCCACGGCGACGCCGGTCGGCTGGCTCAGCTCCGCATCGATCGCCGGGCCGTCGTCGCCGGTGAAGCCCGCGGTCCCCTTCCCCACGATCGTGGAGATCACTCCCGCGGGCGTCACCTTGCGAACGACGTTTGCGATTTCGTCTGCGATGTAGAGGTTGCCGCTCGCGTCCACGGCGACGTCGCGCGGCGTGTCGATGCGCGCGGCGGTAGCGGCGGCTCCGTCGCCGGTGTTGCCTGCAACGCCGGTGCCCGCCACGGTGGAGATCACGCCGTCGGCGTCGATCTTGCGAACGCGGTGATCCTTCGCGTCGGCCAGGTACACCGTTCCGCTCGCGTCGACGGCCACCCCCGCCGGGCGCATCAGCGCCGATGCGAGCGATTGGCCGCCGTCACCGATGCCTCCGGCAAATGGATGCAGGTCTCCGATTGCGGCCTCGGCTGTGGGAATGCTGAACGAGGCCAGCATGAGCATGCCGGCCATCGAGACCCCGAGTGCGCGCCGCGCCACCTTGCCCGCCCCGGGCCTGTGGGAGTCCATGAACGACGTCATCTCCCTCGCCAAGGCCTTTCCTTTCGATTCGTCCTCGCGGGGCACGTTCCTGCCGCGTCGCCACGGCTCGCCCGCTATGTACCATTTGACTCGCCGCTTGGGCACCCGTTTATCTCACCGCCATGCCGGAAGCCGTGACCCCTCGCCGGGAGCTCGTGTGCCGCATGCTGAGGCTCTTCTACGACAAGGGCTGGGTGTCCGGAACGGGTGGCGGCATCTGCGCCACGCTCGACGAGCCGGATCGCCTCCTGCTCGCGCCGACCGGTGTGCACAAGGAGCTGGTGCGCCCCGAGGACCTGTTCGTCGTCTCGATCGCGAGCGGTGCCGTCCTCGATGAGCCGTCCGGCGGGCTGCGACCCAGCGAGTGCGCGCCCATCTTCCGTGCGATCGTCGCGAACCGCGGTGCCGGGTCGGTCGTCCACTCGCACGGCCTGCCGGCCGTGCTCGCGGCCGACCTCACCAACACCGAGCCACACGTGGTCATCGAGCGATTGGAGATGCTCAAAGGCCTCCCCGGCGTGTCGAACACCGACCGCCATCTCGTGCCGGTGATCGCGAACACCGAACGCGAGCCCGAGCTGACCGGCGAGGTCGAGCGCGCGCTCGCCGACCCGCGCTACGCCGCCGCGCGCGCGATCCTCGTGCGTGACCACGGCGTGTACATCTGGGGCGACGACATCTGGGAAGCGAAGAAGCACACCGAGGTCTATCACTTCTTGTTCGAAGCAACCGTTGCGCGCGCGCGCTCGTAGAGCGCGCGCTT
>JBIOWR010000091.1:0-21378 GCA_044868775.1 Actinomycetota bacterium | reverse complement strand
TCATCCGCCCGGTTTTCAACCCGAGTCGGTTCGGTCCTCCACGCGGTCTTACCCGCGCTTCAACCTGCCCATGGATAGATCACCCAGCTTCGGGTCTGCACCACGCGACTAAACGCCCTATTCAGACTCGGTTTCCCTACGGCTCCGGGACAACCCCTTAACCTCGCCACGTAGCGCAACTCGCCGGCTCATTCTTCAAAAGGCACGCCGTCACTCACCGTACTGGTTGCCCAGCACGGCTTGCTCCGACGGATTGTAGGCACACGGTTTCAGGTGCTATTTCACTCCCCTCCCGGGGTGCTTTTCACCTTTCCCTCACGGTACTAGTTCACTATCGGTCGCCAGGTAGTGTTTAGCCTTAGGGGGTGGTCCCCCCAGATTCACGCCGAATTTCACGTGCTCGGCGCTACTTGGGATACCCGTCGGGAGGTCTGAGGATTTCACCTACAGGGCTCTTACCTTCTGTGGCCGGCCTTTCCATGCCGTTCGATTACCCAACAGACTTTGTAACTCCCTGCCCGAACCGCCGTCCGGACTGACAGGTCCCACAACCCCCACACGACAACGCCGGCGGGCTATCACGTCGTATGGGTTTGGGCTGACCCCCGTTCGCTCACCGCTACTAAGGGGATCGCGGTTGCTTTCTCTTCCTCGGGGTACTGAGATGTTTCAGTTCCCCCGGTTCCCTTAACTCAGCCTATGTGTTCAGCTGAGCATGACTGGGCATGACCCCAGCCGGGTTGCCCCATTCGGAGATCCACGGATCGATGCCTGTTTGGCGGCTCCCCGTGGCTTATCGCAGCCTACAACGTCCTTCATCGGCTCCTGGCGCCAAGGCATCCACCGTATGCCCTTCGTACCTTGGCTCTTAAGATGCTCACGCTCGCTATGGAGTTCTCAAGGTGCTCGGTCGTCCGCTCGACTCGACCTTCGGACCGACCTCCGGACATAAAAAATCGCCGGCCCCGGGCCAGCGACAGCCTCCCGCGCGCGCGGTCTTAGCGGCCGTCCTGTCTGGGGTGTCTTTCCTTGGGTCGCGTCAATCGGACTCCCATGCTCGCCGGGATTCCGACCCCGGCGCAGACGCATAGGCTAGACCCCTGACCAGGCAGTGTCAACTGAATCGACGACGCGCGGCGCGCACGTTCCGGCGAGCTTGCCCACCCCCTCGACGGGGTCGGGAAAAACGCCCGTCGTGGGGCGAATCGTGAGAAGGAAAACCATCCTCCACAAGCGAATTGAAGCAACGGGAGCCCCAAGGTACCTGTGCTGGCGAGGGGAATCGGGATGGTTCGGGCAAATCGCCGTTGGTTCGTCGCACTCTTGCTCCTTGGTTCGCTCGCGCTCCCTTCCTCCATCGCTTCCATCGCATCGGCCGAGTGCTCCAACATCGGCCCGGCACAGGTCGGCGATTGCCCCGCTCCCCGGCCGGCAAGCCAATCCGGATCGACGTCGGGCTCGGCGTCGCCGTCCGACGCGAACGGCGCGGCGGGACGGTTCTACTCCCTCGTCAACAGCGAGCGCTCCGCGCACGGGCTCGGTCGCCTCGCGCGCAACTCCCAGCTCGAGCGCATCGCGCTCGGCCACGCGCGCAGGATGGCGAAGTCCGGTCGCGTGTACCACAACGACGCGCTGTTCTCGCCGTCCACGGTCGCGTCGCTCGGCAACCCGTCCGCGCTCGGCGAGAACGTCGGTCGCGGCAGCTCCGTCGAGGCGTTGCACCGCGCGTTCATGCAATCGCGCGACCACCGCAGCAACATCCTCGATCGCGCGTACGGCGAGGCGGGTTTTGCGGTGGTGTACGCGAACGGACAGCTGTGGGTCGTGGAGACGTTCATGAGCCCGGTCGGTCGCGCGACGCGCTCCTGGGCGGGCGGCTCCGACGACATCGTGCGCTCGAAGGTGTTGCGGTTCTCCGGTCCGGCGCTCGGCGCGTGGCGCTGGAGCGCGCCGGCATATCAGCAGCAAGAGCAGTTCTACGTTCCGGCCGTGCAGACCCAACAGGTCGCGGGCGTGCGCGAGACGCTGAAGTCGGTTCCGGGTGGAGTAGCCGGCATCGCGTTCGTGCTCGCGTTCGCGGTTGTGCTCGGCGCGGCGCTTCCGCGCACGCGCAACGACGAGGACTACGTCTAGCTCTTTAGGCGCACGAACTTCCTTCGCCCCACCTGCAACACCTTTCCCGCAAGGTCTTCCACGCGCAGGTCGCCGTCGCCGATCGGCTCGCCGTCGACGCGCACGCCTCCTTGTCTTATGAGCCGCAACGCGTCGGAATTCGAGCTTGCCATCCCGAGATTGACGAGCATCGGCGCCGGTCGCACGAGACCATCCGGGGTCGTTGCGGCTTGCGGGATGGCGACCTCGTTCACGTCGGCCGGGATCGCGTGCGCGACGTGCACGGCGTCGAAGCGTTCCGCCGCCTCTTTTGCCTGCGCCTCGCTGTGGTAGATCTGGACGACGGCGCTCGCGAGGCGGCGCTTGACGGCGGCGATCTTCGGTCCGCCTTCACGCACCTCGGCCTCCATGCGATCGATCTCGTCGGGATCGATGTCGGTGACGAGCCGGAGGTACTTGCCGATCAGCTCGTCAGGCACGCGCATCAGCTTGCCGAACATGTCGGCCGGCTCGTCGTTGACGCCCACGTAGTTGCCGAACGACTTGGACATCTTCTGCACGCCGTCGAGCCCTTCGAGCAGTGGCGTGGTGAACGCGATCTGCGGCTCCTGTCCCGCGTCTCTTTGCAGGTCGCGGCCGACGAGCAAGTTGAAGGTCTGGTCGGTGCCGCCGAGCTCGACGTCGGCGCGCACCGCGACCGAGTCGTAGCCCTGGAGCAGCGGATACATGAACTCGATGATCGAGATGGGTGTCCCGCCCTCGTAGCGCTTGCGGAAGTCGTCGCGCTCGAGCATGCGCGCGACGGTCATCTTCGACGCGAGCTCCAGCAGGCCGGTCGTGCCGAGCGCTCCCAGCCATTCGGAGTTCCACACGATCTCGAGCGGCTCCGGCAGCAAGATCTTGCGCACTTGATCGACGTAGGTCTGCGCGTTCGCGCGCACTTGCTCCTCGGTCAGCAACTTGCGCGTCTCGGAGCGGCCGGTCGGGTCGCCGACGAGCCCGGTGAAGTCGCCGATGATGAGCACGGCCGTGTGCCCGAACTGCTGGAAGCGGCGGAGCTTGCGCAGCACCACGGTGTGCCCGAGGTGGATGTCGGGCGCCGACGGGTCGATGCCGAGCTTCGCGCGCAGCGGCACGCCGGTTTTCACCGAGCGTTCGAGGCGCGCGGCGAACTCGTCGGACGGAATGATGTCCGCGGTTCCGGAACGGAGGATGCGAAGCTGCTCGGCGGCGGGGATGCTCACGGCGCCGGATCGTACCAACGGCTCGGTTGCCTTGCCCGTCTTTCGAGCCGTTGGGCGCGCGCGGGGCTACCATTGAGGGCCCTCAATGAACACGATCTTGAGACGCCGCCGGAACTCCCGACGCCTGGCCCTCGCGCTGGGCTTGCTGGCGTTCCCGGCGTTGTCCGGGTGCTCCGGGCTGCCCAACATCGACGAGGCGCTCGCGAACGCGCGGGCGGCGGCCGAGACGAGCAAGATCTATGCCGCGGACGGCACGCTGCTCAAGGTGCTGCACGCGGAGGAGAACCGCGAGAACGTGCCGCTCACCGACGTGCCGATGCACGTGCGCAACGCGGTGCTCGCGATCGAGGACGCACGCTTCTACGAGCACTCCGGGATCGACGCGCGCGCGATCGCACGCGCGTTCTTCGTCAACCGCTCGAAGGGGCGCGTCGTCGAGGGCGGCTCCACGATCACGCAGCAGTACGTCAAGAACGTGCTCGTCGGCAGCGAGCGCACGATGAAACGCAAGATCCAGGAGGCCTCGCTCGCGTACCAGCTCGAGCAGAGGTACTCCAAGGACAAGATCCTGGAGCTGTACCTGAACACGGTGTATTTCGGCGAAGGCGCGTACGGCATCGAGGCGGCTGCGCTCACCTACTTCGGCTTGCACGCAAAACAGCTCGACCTCGAGCAGGGCGCGTTGCTCGCGGGGCTCATCCGCTCGCCGGTGCGATACGACCCGTACGTGAACCTGAAGGACGGCGTCGCGAGGCGCAACGTCGTGCTCGACCGCATGCTCGACGAGCACTACCTGACGCAAACGCAGTTCGCGCAGAGCATCAAGAAACCGGTGAAGCTGTTCCGCCGCGTGAAGGAGCAGCGTTTCCCCGCGCCGTACTTCGTGCAGCTCGTCGAGGACTTGATCCAGAAGGACGAACGCTTTGCACAGGCGCTCGGCCGCACGCAAGCCGAGCGCGTCAACGCGCTGTTCAAGGGTGGGTTGCGCATCCACACGACGCTCGATCTCCGCTTGCAGAAGGCCGCCGAGACGGCGTCGCGCAACACGCTGCCGTACAAGCGCGATCCGTACAACGCGTTCGTCGGCATGGACCCGAACAACGGCCACATCCTGTCGATGGTCGGCGGTCGCGACTACTTCGATGCCAAGGATCCCGTGGCCAAGTTCAACCTCGCGGCCTCGCGGCCGGGGCGCCAGCCCGGCTCCACGTTCAAGACGTTTACCTTGGTGGCCGCGCTGGAGAAGGGCATCTCGCTCAACAAGATGTACCGCGGAGGCTCCCGCATCACGCTCACGCTGCCCGACGGCCAGGTGTGGCGCGTGCCGAACTACGAAGGGATCTCGTTCGGCGGTTCGCTGTCGGTGCGCGAGGCGACGGTGAAGTCGGTGAACGTCGTGTACGCGCAGATGATCAAGGAGATCGGCGTGAAGCCGGTCATCGACGCGGCGAAGCGCATGGGAGTCACGGCGAACCTGCGGCCGTTCTACTCGATCACGCTCGGCACCGAGACGGCGAGTCCACTCGACATGGCATCTGCGTACGGGACGATCGCAAACGGCGGCTATTACGTGCAGCCCACGCCGATCTCCAAGATCACCGACGCGCGCGGCAAGGTGCTGTGGGAACCTTCCAAAGATCGCAAGCGCGTGCTCGATCCCGCGATCGTGGCCCTCGCGACCGACGCGCTGTCGGACGTCGTCAAGCGCGGAACCGGCCGCCGCCAGCAGCTCGGCCGTCCCGCCGCCGGCAAGACCGGAACGTCGGACGAGTATCACGACGCGTGGTTCGTGGGCTTCACGCCGCAATACGTCGCGGCGTCGTGGCTCGGGTTCCCGCAGAGCGAGAACATCGCGATGCGACCGCCGCGCACGCGCATCACCGTGTTCGGTGGATCGTGGCCGGGCTCGATCTGGCGCCAGTGGATGATGGAGGCGCACAAGGGCTTGCCGATCGCGGAGTTCCCGTACGACCCCGACAACGTGGTTCGGTTGCGCATCGACACGCGGCGTGGCTGCGTCGCACCGACGTATCCACTGTCTGAGGTCGTCGTCGACAAGTACTTCATGCGCGAGTCCGCGCCGACGACGGCGTGCACCGGCGGCCCGCCGATCGTCACCGGCTCTGCGCCCAACGTCGTCGGCCGGTTGCAAGCGGTTGCGGTCGAGCTTATGCAGGCGGCCGGCTTCGACGTGACGATCCGCAAGGTGTACTGCCCCGCCTACCCGACCGGGTACGTGTGCCGTCAATCGCCCGCGCCGGGCAAGACCGGCTCGACGTCGTCGGCGACGATCGAGGTGAGCGACGACTCCGCCGTGGCTTCCGTGCCGATGGTGCTCGGCGAAACACTCGACCGCGCACGCGAACGCTTGGAGAGCGCGGGCTTCACCGTCGCGGTGGAGTACGTGCCGAACTCGAGCGGCTACACCGGCTGCCGCGAGACCAAGGAGACGCGCGCCGGCGTCGTGTGGTTGCAGACGCCGTGCGCCGGTGCGACCGCCGGCCTCGGTTCCGTGGTGCGTATCTTCGTCAATCCGTAGGGCGTGCGCGTTTGCGGGGCGGGGTGGGGCCGGTCGGGCCCGTGGACACCCACATGCTGCCGGCGACGCTGAAGCGCCAGGGGCGGCCGTCTTGGGTGGAGCCGATGCCGATGCGCGGACCGGCGGTGATCGCTTCTTCGGGCAGGCGCTCCCCCGCCGCCATGTACAGCGGCGCGCGCGTGAGGTCGGCACGGTTTTGCTCTTTGGCGATGCCGAAGGCTTGCGTGAGGCGGCCGGGGCCGCGCGCGAGGTCGCGGTCTTTGATCGCGGGGCCGCGGCGTGCGCGCATCAGGTGGATGCCTTCGATGGGTTGCACGGCGCGGATCAGCACGGCTCCCGGATGGCCGGCGCGATCGGTGACGGCGTTGAGGCACCAGTGGTTGCCGTACGTGAAGTACACATACGCGTGTCCGGGATCCTCGAACATCGGAGCGTTGCGCGGCGTCATCCCGCGGTACGCGTGGCACGCGGGGTCGTCGGCTCCATACGCTTCCGCTTCGACGATCATGCCGGAGCAGCGGCCTTCCGGCGTCTCGTGCACGAGGATGCATCCGATCAGGTCGCGCGCCACCAGCAACACAGGGCGGGCGAAGAACTTCGCGACGAGCGGCCGCAGCGGCAGCCCGTCGGGCGCGTTGTGCATCACGAGAACCGCTTCCTCTTGGCGGCGACGAACCTCTTCAGCTCGCGCAGCGGTTTCGTGTTGAGCACCAGCGACTGATCGAGCCACCCGCGCTGGGCGTTCGCGATGCCGTACCGCACGTTCGCAAAGTGATTCGGGGAGTGCGCGTCGGTGTCGATCACGAACGTGACGCCGTGGTCGCGCGCGCGGCGGATGTGATCGGCGCGCAGGTCTTGGCGGTCGGGGAAGCAGTTGATCTCGAGCGCGGTTCCGGTGCGCGCCGCTGCTTCGAATACGGCGTCTTCGTCGAACTCGATGGGGTTTCGCTTGCCGATCATGCGTCCGCTCGGGTGGCCGATCGCGTGCACGTGGGGGTTCTCCATCGCGCGGACGAGGCGCTTCGTCTGCTCATCGCGCGGCAGCGTGAAATACGAATGCACGCTTGCGACGAGCCAGTCGAACGCCGACAGGAACTCGGCTTCGTAATCGACGTTTCCCTCGGCGTCGATGTTCAGCTCCATGCCGTGGAGGATCTCCATGTTCGGGTACGAGCGGCGCAGCTTGTCGATCTGTGTGCGCTGCTTGACGAAGTGATCGCGCACGACGCGCATCATCGGCAGCCCTTCGGCGTGGTCGGTGACGGCGTAATACTCCAGCCCGCGCTTCGCGGCGGCGGCGAGCATGTCTTCGAGGCTGGCGTGGCCGTCGGTCATGTTCGTGTGCGTATGCAGGTCGCCGCGCAGCTCGTGCTCCTCCACCGGATCGATGAGCTTGCCGGCGAGCGCGGCCTCGACCTCGCCGGTGTCCTCGCGCATCGGCGGCGGAATCCACGGCATGCCGAGCTTCTTGTAGACGACCTCCTCGGTGCGCGCCGCGACCTTGCGCTTGGTATCGACCTTGAACAGGCCGTACTCGTTGAGCGTCAAGCCCTTCTTCAAAGCCAGCCCGCGGATCTTGATGTTGTGCGTCTTCGAGCCTGTGAAGTAGATGAGGGCGGCGCCCCACGCGTCGGGCGGCACCACGCGAAGATCGACCTGGAGCCCGCGCAGCGTGATCACGCTGAGCTTCGTGTCGCCGCGCGCGATCGTGCGTCCGACCAGCTCCAGCTCCAGGAACGCGTCCATCACCTCCTCGGGACGATCCGAGGCGCAGAGAAGATCGACGTCGCCGATCGTCTCCTGCATCCGCCGCAACGATCCCGCCGTGCACGCTTCGATCACGGCGGGGCACGCACGCAACCCGTCGAGCAGCTCGTCGGCCAGCCCGTGCGCGACGTCGACGCGCAAGCGGCCGGTGTCCTGCTTCATCTGCTCGATGCCGCGGAGGATGTTCTCCTCGCTCTTGCCGCCGAGCCCCTTCACGTCGCGCAAGCGATGCTGCGAGATCGCGGCGACCAATTCCTCGATCGTGGAGACGCCGAGGGTGTCGTGGATCAGCTGCGCTTTCTTCGGGCCGAGGCCGGGGATGCGCAACAGCTCGCGCATGCCGGGCGGGATTTGCTCGCGCAGCTCTTCCAATTCGTGCAACGTTCCCTCGTCGAGGAACTCGCGGATGCGCGCGGCCATGCTCTTGCCGACGGTCGGGATCGCGAGCAAGCCTTTGTCGTCCAGCGTGGCGATGTCCTTGGCGTACGCGTCGATGGCGCGCGCGGCTTTCTCGTAGGCGCGGACTCGGAACGAGTCCGCGCCGGAGATCGCGAGCAGCTCCGACATCTCGTCGAGCAGCTCGGCCATCTGTTCGTTCGTCCGGGGCACGGACGAGATTCTAGTGACGCGCGCGCCGCGCCGTCAGCGAAGGCGTTTGCGCACGGATCGCTCCACGTCGAGCACCTCGACCACGTCGTCGTCGAACGACGCGTGCACCGACCGGAGCTCTCCCAGGTCGAGCTTCGCGAGGTCGACGCCGAGATCCCCGGCGCGGCGCACGGCTTTGCCCACGGCTTCGTGCGCTTCGCGAAACGGCACGCCTTTGCCGACGAGGTAATCGGCGAGATCGGTGGCGAGCAAGCTGCCGTCGTTCGCGGCGGAGCGCAGGCGGTCGGCGTCGAACGTGAGCGTCGCGACCAGCCCGGTCAAGGCGGGAAGCATGAGCGCGAGCGTGTCGACGGCGTCGAACACCGGCTCCTTGTCTTCCTGCAAGTCGCGGTTGTACGTGAGCGGCAATCCTTTGAGCGTGGTCAGCAACGCGACGAGATCGCCGAGCAGGCGGCCGGACTTGCCGCGCGTCAGCTCCGCGATGTCGGGGTTGCGCTTGTGCGGCATGAGCGACGAGCCGGTGGCCCATTCATCGTGGAGCGTCGCGAAGCCGAACTCGCTAGAGGTCCACAGCACGATCTCTTCCGCGAAGCGCGAGCACGCGACACCGAGCATCGCGGCGGCGTAGAGGAAGTCGGCGACGAAATCGCGCTCGGCGACGGCGTCGAGCATGTTGGAGGCCGGCGCGTCGAACCCCAGGCTCGTCGCGGTGGCGGTGCGGTCGAGGTCGAGCGTCGTGCCGGCGAGCGCGCCGGCGCCGAGCGGGCACGCGGACATCGCTGTGTGCGCGGCGGCGTCGAAGCGCGCCGCGGCGCGGCGGATGGCGGCGGCGTGCGCGCCGAGGTGATAGCCGAGCGTCACCGCTTGCGCGCGCTGGAGATGTGTGTAGCCCGGCATGATCGTGTCGCCGTGCTCGCGCCCACGCTCTTCGAGCGTGTGCGCGAGCCTCCCGGTCAGGTCCTCGATCCCGCGCGACGCTCCCGCGATCCACAGACGGAACGCTGTCGCGACGCGATCGTTGCGCGACAGCCCCGCACGGAGCTTTGCCGCGAGCGTGGCGTCGCGCTCGTCGAGCGCGCGTTCCACCGTGGAGTGCACGTCTTCGTCCCCGTGCGCGACCTGGAACGAGCCGCGCGCGATCTCACCGCCGATCTCCCCGAGCAGCGACGCTGCGCGTGACGCCTCGTCTTCGGTGAGCACGCCGGCGCCGGCGAGCGCGTGCGCGTGCGCTGCCATCACGCGGCAATCCTGCTCGGCGAGCCGCCAGTCCACGTGCGCCGAGCGGGTGAACGCGATCAGCTCGGGCGCGGGCTCGCCTTCGAACCGCCCGCCCCACAGGCGCGTGGGTTTCTCTTTGCGTGGCACTAGTGCTCCTCGGGTCCTTGTATCTCCGACCACACTTCCAACGGCAATCCCCACAGCTTCACGAAGCCGGCCGCAGCCTGATGGTCGAAACGGTCGGCCGCGTCGTACGTCGCGAGGTCGTGCCGGTACAAGGCATGCGGCGAGCGACGCCCTTCCGGCGTGGCGACGCCTTTGTGCAACCGCATCCGCACCTCTCCGCTCACCGGCTTTTGCGATTCGCCGATGAACGCGTCGAGCGCGGCGCGCAGCGGCGAGAACCACAGCCCGTTGTACACGAGCTCCGCGTACGTTTGCTCGATCGAGCGCTTGAACGCGCCGATGGAGCGTTCGAGCGTCAGGTCCTCGAGGTCGCGGTGCGCGGGGACGAGCACCGCCGCGGCCGGAACCTCGTACACCTCACGGCTCTTGATGCCGACGAGACGGTCTTCGATCATGTCGAGCCGTCCGACGCCGTGCGTACCGGCGCGCTGCGCCAGAAGAGGAATCAGCTCGTGCAACGGTCCAGCCGTCCCGTCCAGCGCAACCGGTGCGCCGCGCTCGAAGGCGATCGTCACGAGCTCCGGCTCCTCGGGCGCGTCGGCGACGTGGCGCGTGAGCGTGTACGCCTCCGCCGGAGGCGCGACCCACGGGTCTTCGAGCACGCCGGCTTCGATCGCCTTTCCCCACAGGTTCTCGTCGATGGAGAACGGGCTCGTGCGCGTGACCGGGATCGGAATGCCCTTCTCCTCGGCGTAGGCGATCGCGGCCTCGCGCGACAGCCCGGCGTCGCGCACCGGCGCGAGCGAGCGGAGGCCGGGCGCGAGCGCAGCGGTGGACACCTCGAAGCGCACTTGATCGTTGCCCTTGCCGGTGCACCCGTGCGCGACGGCGGTCGCACCATGCGAGCGCGCAACTTGCACGAGGTGCTTCACGATCAGCGGACGCGACAGCGCCGACACCAGCGGATACCGCCCTTGATACAGCGCGTTCGCGCGCAACGACGGGAGCACGTAGTCGCGTGCGAACTCCTCACGCGCGTCGATCACGATGGTCTTCGACGCCCCGCATGCGGCGCCGCGCTCTTGCAACTCGGCGGCGGCGATGCCCTGGCCGACGTCGATCGCGAGCGCGATCACGTCGTAGCCGAACTTGTCCTTCAGCCAGCTGATGGCGACGGAGGTATCCAGACCTCCCGAATACGCGAGCACGCAGACGTCGGACACCTCAGGCCTCCTTGAGCTTCGGAACGTTGACGAGCGCGCGCAGCGCGCGAGCGAGCTTCGCGCCGCCGTTCGCGGCGCGGCTGACGATGAAGATGGTGTCGTCGCCGGCGACGGTGCCCAGCACGTCGTCGAGCGCCGCGGCGTCGAGCGCGCGCGCCACCGCGCTCGCGCCACCCGGTGGCGTGCGCACGACGACGATGTTGCCGCTCGACGACACGTCGAGCGCAAATTCCACCAGCATGCGCTTGAGCCATGCGTCGCCGCTGGCTTCCGCCGGATCGTCGGGGAGCAAGTACACCGGCGCACGGCCGTTGCGCCGTCCCTTGAACGCACCGAGCTCTTCGAGGTCGCGCGAGAGCGTGGCTTGCGTGACCTTCTGCCCGTGACGTCGCAGCACCTTCGCGAGCTCGTCCTGGCTCGACACCGGCGTGCGGCGGATGATGTCGGCGATGAGCCGCTGCCGGTCGGCTTTCATCGCGCCTCCCCCAGCAGCCATTCGAGGAGCGCCTTCTGCACGTGCAAGCGATTCTCCGCCTGGTCCCACACCACGCTTTGCGCGCCGTCGAGCACCTCGGCCGAGATCTCCTCGCCGCGGTGCGCCGGCAGGCAGTGGAGCACGATCGCGTTCGGCTTGGCGCGCGCGAGCAGCGCCGCGTTGAGCTGGAACGGCGCGAAGATCAGCTTGCGCTCCGCCGCCTCGGCCTCCTGTCCCATGCTCGCCCACACGTCGGTGTACACGGCGTCGGCGTCCTGCACGGCGCCGGCTGCGTCGGTGGAGACTTCGATCGTTCCGCCGGTGCGCGCGGCGATCTCCTCCGACCGCTCGACGATCTGGCGGATCGGCTCGTAGCCGGGCGGTGTCGCGACGACGACGTGCATGCCGGTCGCCGCGCCGGCGAGCAGCAACGAGTGCGCGACGTTGTTGCCGTCGCCGACGTAGGCGAGCTTGACGCCCTTCAGCGACCCGAAGCGCTCGCGCACCGTCATCACGTCGGCCATGGCCTGGCACGGGTGCTCGAGGTCCGACAGCGCGTTGATCACCGGGATCGTGGACGATTCCGCCAGTAGCTCCAGCCGATCGTGCCCGAACGTGCGCACCACGACGGCGTGCACGTACCGCGACAGCACGCGGCCGGTGTCCTCGATCGGTTCGCCGCGCGCGAGCTGCAGCTCCGCCGCCGAGAGCACCAGTGGCTTCGCGCCGAGCTCGGTGATCGCGACCTCGAACGACACGCGCGTGCGCGTGGAGGGCTTCTCGAAGATCATCGCGACCGACGTTCCGGCGAGCGCTTGGGAGGGCGCGCGCTTCGCCTTCAGCGCGTCGGCGCGGTCGAGCAGCATGACGAGCTCCTCCGGTGTCACGCTCTCGATCGAGAGGAAGTCTCGCTTGCCCATCAGCCCCATCCTTTCGGCGGTTCGTCCGCCAACAGCTCGGCCACGCGATGCACGAGGGCCTCCGGATCGAACGGCTTCATCACGACGTTCGCCGGTCCGACGATATCGTCGAACATGCGGTGCGCTTCGGCCTTCCCCGTCACGACGATGACGGGAACGTTGCGCAAGCGCACGTCGCCGCGCATCTCCTCCAGCACGCGCTGTCCGTCGACGTTCGGCATCATCACGTCGAGGATCATGACGGACGGATGCCGGAACTCGAGCTTGAGCAATCCCTCCAGCCCGTCGCGCGCGGCGATCACTTCGTAGTTGTGCATCTCGAGCATCACCTCGAGGAGCTGGCGGATCGTCTCGTCGTCCTCCACGACGAGGATCAGCGGCTTGCGCGGCTCGATGCTCACGACGGGCTCCCGGTGGGCGTGGCGCGCAACGTCATCACGTACTCGGCGACGGCGCGTATCTGCGCGGGCGTCAGCGCCTGGCGACCGACCGCGCCCTTGCCGAACTTCGGCATGCCGGCCAGCGGCTTTCCGTCGCGAATCTTGTCCATCAACGTGTCGAGGTCGTAGCCCGCAGCTGCGCCGCTGCGCAACGACGGCCCGTTGCCGCCTTCGCCGAAGCGTCCGTGACAGCTGATGCAGAACGACAGGTACAGCGCTTGACCGTCCGTCGTGGTCACCGGCTTGGACTTCTTGAAGATGCACGCGTTCGCGCTCACCGCACAGCCGATGCCGGCAAGGATGCCGATGCCGGCGACTGCGGAAACGATCCACGCGATGATCCACGTTCGGACCTTCCCCGACTGGCTGCTCACGCGAGCTCCTCGAGCACGGCGCCGAGCACGTCGATAGCGCGATCGACGTCGTTCGCCGTGACGACGAGCGGCGGGGACAGGCGGATCGCCGACGGCGTGACGTTGTTGACGAGCAGCCCGCGCTCGCGCGCGGCGGCGACCACGTCGATCGAGACGTCGCTCGCGAGCTGCACCGCCGCGAGCAGGCCGAGCCCGCGCGCTTCCTTCACGATCTTCGTGTCGTGCGTGCGCGCGCGCAGGCCCTCGACGAGTCGCTCCCCCATCGCGTGTGCGTTGTCGACGAGACGTTCGTGCTCGATCACGTCGAGTACCGCGAGCGCCGACGCGCACGGGATCGGCCCGCCGCCGAACGTCGTTGCGTGGTCGCCGCGGCCGAACGACGATGCGACGTCTTCGCGCGCGATGCACGCGCCGATCGGCAGCCCCCCGCCCAGCGCCTTGGCGAGGGTGATGATGTCGGGCTCGACGCCGGTGTGCTCGTACGCGAACCAGCGTCCGGTGCGACCCAGACCGGTCTGCACCTCGTCGAAGATCAGCAATGCGCCGCGCTCGTCGCACGCTTTGCGCGCGGCGGTGAGGAACTCCTCGGTCGCGAGGTTGACGCCGCCTTCTCCTTGCACGACCTCGAGCAGCACCGCGCTCGTGTCGTCGTCCACCGCTTCCTGCATCGCCCTGGCATCGTTGAACGGCACGTGCACGAACTCGCGCGGGAGCGGGGCAAACGGCTCGTGCTTCGCCGGCTGCCCGGTCGCGGCAAGCGTCGCAACGGTGCGTCCGTGGAACGAGCCGAGCGCGGCGACGACCTTCACCTTGTTCTTGTTGCCGCCGCTGCACGTGTGCTTGCGCGCGAGCTTCACCGCGCACTCGTTCGCCTCGGCGCCGGAGTTGGAGAAGAACGTCTTCCCCCACCCGAGGAGGTCGTGCAGTCGCTGCGCGAGCCGCACTTGCGGCTCGGTGTAATAGAGATTGGAGACGTGCGCGAGCTTGCCCGCTTGCTCTTTGATCGCTTCGACGACGCGTGGGTGCGAGTGGCCGACGCTCATCACCGCGATGCCGGCGACGAAGTCGAGGTACTCGGTGCCGTCGGTGTCCCAGAGCCGCGCGCCCTCGCCGCGCGTAAACGCGACCGGTTGCCGGCCGTACACCTGCATGTGGTACGCGGACTCCGCACTCGCGATGTCGTCGAAGTTCATGCGGTCACCATCGTTCCCACGCCCTCGTCGGTGAAGATCTCCAGCAGCAGCGCGTGCTCGGTCCGTCCGTCGAGGATCGTCACCTTGGGCACGCCGCTCTTGATCGCTTCCAGCGCGCTCTCGACCTTTGGAAGCATGCCGCTGGAGATCGCGCCGGTCACGCGCAGCTCTTCGACCGTCTCAGCGCTCACCGCGCGCAGGAACGCGCCGCTCGCGTTGCGGATGCCCTCGACGTTCGTCAGGTACACGAGCTTGTCCGCGCCGAGCGCCGCCGCGAGCGCGGCCGCGACCTCGTCGGCGTTCACGTTGTAGGTCTGGCCGTTCGCGTCGACGCCGAGCGACGCCACGACGGGAATGAAGTCGCGCAGCAGGTCGGTGATGATCGGCGTGTTCACGCGCTCGATCTCGCCGACGAAGCCGAGGTCGCCGTCGGGGTGCTCCTTGCGCCGCACGATCAACAAGTTGCCGTCCTCGCCGGTCAGCCCGGCGGCGAGCGATCCGTGGCGGTTCACCAGCGAGACGATGTTCTTGTTGATGACGCCGCCGAGCACCATGCGCGCTACGTCGAGATCGCTTTCGCTCGTCACGCGATAGCCGCCGACGAACTGCGGCGTCCCGCCGCGGCGCTGCACCTCTTCGGAGACTTGCGGGCCGCCGCCGTGCACCACGACCGGGTTCACGCCGACGTACCGCATGAGCACGATGTCGTTGGCGAAGCCTTCCGCGAGCGTTGGGTCTTCCATCGCGGCGCCGCCGTACTTCACGACGACGGTGCGTCCGTGGTAGCGCTTGATGTACGGGAGCGCCTCCATCAAGATGCGTGCCTTCTCGACCGGTTGCATCTCGTCGCGTCCTTTACGTCGTGTACTCGGAGTTGATCCGCACGTACTCGGCGGTGATGTCGTTCGTGAGCAGCGTCGCCTCGCCGCCGCCGCGCGCCATCTCGACCACGATCTCCACCTCGCGCTCGCTCAACGCGGCGCGCGCCTTGTCGCGGTCCCCCGGTCCGGGCGCGCCGTGCTCGCACATCTTCTCGCCGCCGAGCCACACGTCCACGACGTGCGGGTCGAACGGGACGCCGCTCGCACCGAGCGCCGAGATCACGCGTCCCCAGTTCGGGTCCGCGCCGGCGAGCGCGCAGCGCAACAGCAGCGACGAGCCGATGGCGCCGACGGCCTTGCGCGCCTCTTTCGCGTTCGCGGCGCCTTTCACCGTGATCGCAACGACCTTGGTGGCGCCTTCCGCGTCCTCCACGACCTGCCGCGCGAGCGAGCGGCACACGTCGACGATCGCGCGTTCGAGCTCGTCCTCGTCCGCCGGTCCCGCGGCGCCGTTCGCGAGGGCGACGATGCAATCGTTGGTCGACATGCAGCCGTCCACGTCGATGAGGTGGAAGCTCTGCGCGGCGGCGCGCTGCAGGGTTGCGTGCAGCGGACCGCGATCCGTCTGCGCGTCGGTGGCGATGAAGCAGAGCATCGTCGCCATCTCCGGCGCGATCATGCCCGCGCCCTTCGCGATGCCGACGACGCGCGCCGGCCCCGCGCTCGCCTCGGCGACCTTCGGGCGGGTGTCGGTGGTCATGATCGCGCGTGCGAGATCGTCGAGGCCGCCGGTGGTGAGCGCGCTCGCCGCCGCGTCGATGCCGGGGAGCACGCGCGTCATCGGCATGTACACGCCGATCACGCCGGTGGATGCGACGAGCACGTCGCGCTCCGGCACGCCGATCGCGGCGCCGGCCGTCTTGGCCATCGTGCGCGCGTCGGCCAGCCCGCGCGAGCCGGTACACGCGTTCGCGTTGCCGGCGTTGACCACGATCGCGCGCGCGACGCCGCGACGCAGGTGACGTCGCGACAGCTGCACCGGCGCGGCGGCGACGCGGTTCGTGGTAAAGATCCCGGCCGCGGCCGCCGTGGTGTCGGACACGAGCATGCCGAGGTCGTCGTTGCCGCTCGGCTTGATCCCGGCGGCGACGCCCGCGGCGCGAAATCCTTTCGGCAGCGCGGTCACGGGTACACGCCTCCGTGGTACAGGCCCGCGCTCTCGTCGAGCCCGAGCATGAGGTTCGCGTTCTGCAACGCCTGGCCTGCGGCGCCCTTGCCGAGGTTGTCGATCGCCGCGGTGGCGACGACGGTGTTGGTGCGCGCGTCGAGCTTGACGTTCACCAGCGCGTGGTTCGAGCCCGCCACGTACTTGGTTTCCGGGGCGGTGCCGATCACGCGCACGAACGTCTCCTTGGAGTAGTGCGCCTGGAGCGCATCGGCGAGCGCGTCGTTGCTCGTTCCTTGCGTCGCGTGTGCGGTGCACGTGGCGAGCAGCCCGCGCGCCGTCGGCAGCAGATGCGGCACGAAGGTCACGCGCACCTCCGCGCCGGCGAGCCGCGACAGCTCTTGCTCGATCTCGGGCGTGTGCTTGTGGCCCGGGTAGCCGTACGGCTTGAAGTTCGCGTCGACGTGCGAGAAGTGCACGCCGGCGTTCATGCCGCGCCCCGCGCCGGACACGCCCGACGCCGCGGCGATCACGATGGTGTCGGTCTCGATGAGGCCGGCGTCCACGAGCGGCGCGAGCGCCAGCAGCGCTGCCGTCGGATAGCAGCCCGGGTTTGCCACGAGCGCCGCTCCGGCGATCTCGGCGCGGTGCAATTCCGGCAGGCCGTACACCCACTTGCCCAGCCACGACGGCGCCGCGTGCTCCTTGCCGAACCACTGCGGGTACGCGCTCGCGTCTGCGAGCCGGAAGTCCGCGGAGAAGTCCACGACGCGCGTGCCGTGCTCCGCGAGCTGCGCGCCGATCTCCATCGACGCGCCGTGCGGCAGCGCGAGGAACACCACGTCCAGCTCCGTCAGCGAGGCCACGTCCAGCTCGGTGTACGCGAGGTCGTACGGGAGGTTCGGATACACGTCGCGCACCGGCCGTCCGGCGAACTCCCGGCTCGTGGCGACCACCGGCCGAAGCGACGGGTGCCCTGCGAGGTAGCGCAGCAGCTCGGCCCCGCTGTAGCCCGACGCCCCTGCGATCCCGACCCGCACGCGAAGCCCTCCTCCGGAATGGCCAAAAAGACGTTCCGATACTTATACAGGTTGGTGCATAGTTATGCAAACGGCGGGAGGGGCCGTTGCGCCGTGCCGCGTCCCGCCCCGGGCCGGAACTTTTGCGAGCGGCTCGCCGGGGATGAGGGGGTTGCTCGCAGGCCATGTTCATCTAGTGAGCACGGCCTGCGGGGAGATGGGTGGGCGGCGCGGCGCCGGCGATCCGCGGCTCAGCGGAAGTCGCGCGAGCGTGTGGCGGGCGTGTCGAGGTCCAGGCGCTCGAAGCGATGGGCGACGAGGTTGATGACGCCCTCCTGATGCTCCAAGCGTCCGTGGACGAGGAGCGAGGACGAAGAACGGCCGATCGAGCGATACCTGGCCCACATGCCGCTCGAGCAGATCACGTTGAGCAGCCCGGTCTCGTCTTCGATGCTCAAGAACACCGTGCCGCGTGCGGTTGAGGGGCGCTGGCGGTGCGTGACGGCGCCGCCGACGAGGATGCGGCTGCCGCTGCGAGCGCCGCCGAGGGACGCGATCGTCACCGCGCCGAGCGACGCCAGCCGCGAGCGCGCGAACGTCATCGGATGGGCGGCGGTCGAGATGCCGGTCGCGTGGAGGTCGGCTGCGACGACCTCGACCTCGGACATCGCCGGCAGTGTGGGGGCTTCCACGCCGGTGGTGATTCCCGGGAGCGTGCCGGGACGTGCGTGCGCGGCGGCACCGGCAGCCCACGCGGCCGGCCGGCGATCGAGCCCGAAGCATGCGAACGCGCCGGCCGCGGCGAGCGCATTCACCGCGACCCGCCCGGCGCCGGTGCGGCGAACGAGGTCCTCGATCGAACGGAACGGGCGGCACGTCTCGATGCGTTCGGCGAGCTTGTCGCCGACGTCGCGGATCGGCGCGATGCCCAGCCGCACCGCGAACCCGCCCGTGCTCGTCGCATCGGGCTCCAGCGTCGCGCCGGCGGCGCTCGCGTTCACGTCCGGCCCGAGCACGACGACGCCGTGGCGGCGCGCGTCGGCCACGAGCGACGCCGGCGACCAGAAGCCCATCGGCTGCGCGTTGAGCAGCGACGCGCAAAACGCGGCCGGGTGGTGCAGCTTCAGCCACGCGCTCGAATACACCAGATACGCGAACGACACGGCGTGACTCTCGGGGAAACCGAAGTCGGCGAACGCAGCGATCTGCGTATACACGGTGTCGGCGGCGGCGCCGGTCACGCCGCGCTCCGCCATCCCTTCATACAAACGCCCGCGCAAGCGCTCCATACGCTCGGCGGAACGCTTCGATCCGATCGCTTGCCGGAGCTGGTCGGCCTCCAACGACGAGAACCCGGCCGCGTCGATCGCCATCTGCATGAGCTGCTCTTGGAAGAGCGGAACGCCGAGCGTCTTCGCGAGCGACGCTTCCAGGATCGGATGCAGGTACGTGACCGGCTCCTCGCCGCGGCGCCGCCGCAGATACGGATGCACCGCCCCACCCTGGATCGGTCCGGGACGGATCAGCGCGACTTCGACGACGATGTCGTAGAAGTCGCGCGGACGTAAGCGCGGCAACGTCGCCATCTGTGCGCGCGATTCCACCTGGAACACACCGACGGTGTCGGCGCGCGAGAGCATCTCGTAGACCTCGTCCTCTTGCGGGAGCAGCGCGAGATCGACCTCGATCCCGGAGTGCTCCCGGATCATGTCCACGCAGATGTGCAACGCGGACAGCATGCCGAGGCCGAGCAAGTCGAACTTCACGAGCCCGATCGCGGCGCAGTCGTCCTTGTCCCACTGAATCACGCTGCGGTTCTCCATGCGTGCCCATTCCGTCGGAACCACGTCGACGATCGGGCGGTCACAGATCACCATGCCTCCCGAATGGATGCCGAGATGCCGCGGGAAACCGCGCAGCTCGTTCGCGAACGCGCGCACGCGCTCGGGGATCTCGGGCGCGTCCGACAGGTCGTAGGAGTCGATCGCGCGCGACCACGCGTCGAGCTGCCCGGGCGGGAATCCCAGCGCGCGACCCATGTCGCGCACCGCGTTGCGCGGACGGTACGAGATGACGTTGGCGACTTGCGCCGCGTTCTCGCGACCGTATCGCTCGTACACGTACTGGATCGCTTCCTCGCGCCGTCCGGCTTCGATGTCGAGGTCGATGTCGGGCGGGCCGTCGCGCGCCGCCGACAGAAATCGCTCGAACAACAGTCCGAGCGAGACCGCGTCCACGTTCGTGATGCCGATCGCGTAGCACACCGCGGAGTTCGCGGCGGAGCCGCGCCCCTGGCAATAGATGTTGCGGCTGCGGCAGAACTCCGCGATGTCCCACACGATCAGGAAGTAGCCCGGGTAGCCGAGCGTCTCGATCACGCGAAGCTCGTGGTCGATCTGCGTATACGCGCCGGGGACGCGTTCGGCGCCGCGCGGGCCGTACCGCCGGCGCGCTCCCTCCATCGTCAGGTGACGCAGCCACGTCATCTCCGTGTGGCCGCGCGGCACGGGATAGCCGGGAAGGTTCGGCGCGACGAGCATCAGGTCGAACGCGCACGCGCGACCGAGTGCGTCCGCCGCCTCGACCACGCCGGGATAGCGCGCGAACCTGCGCGCTTGCTCGTCGCCGGATCGCAGATGTCGCGTGGAGGCGGGCGGCAGCCATCCGTCCATGTCGTCGAGCGAGCGCCGGGCGCGCACCGCGGAGAGCGCCGATGCGAGCGGGAAGCGCGCCGGCGTTGCGTAGTGGACGTTATTGGTTGCGATCACGGTGAGACCGGCACGCGCCCCTAACTCCGCGAGCGCGTCGTTGCGCTCGGAGTCGAGCGGCTCGCCGTGATCCCACAGCTCCACGACGACGTTGTCGCGGCCGAAGACGCTCGTCAATTCTTGGAGCGCGCTCCGCGCGGCTGCCGGTCCTTCGTGCACGAGCGCGTGCGGCACGATGCCCTTGCGGCATCCGGTGAGCACCGCCCAGTGCCCGTCGTGCGCGTCCGCAAGCTCATCGAGACGCAGCGTCGGGCGACCCTTCTCGCCACCGCGCATGTGCGCGCCGGCGATCGCGCGCGACAGGCGCGCGTATCCCTGCGGGTCGCGCGCGAGCACCACGAGGTGGAGGCCTTCCGGATCAGGCACGCCGGTTTGCACACGCTGCAAGTCGAGCGTCAGCTCCGCGCCGAACACCGTCGGGATGCCGACCGCGTGCGCCGCTTCGACGAAGCGAACGACGCCGTAGAAGCCGTCGTGATCGGTGAGCGCGATCGCGGACAGGCCCAGCCGCGCGGCTTCCTCGGCAAGCTCCTCGGGATGCGATGCTCCGTCGAGGAAGCTGAAGTTGGAGTGGCAATGCAGCTCGGCGTACGGGACGCGCGCGTCGCGGCGCGCGATGCCTTCGGATGGAGGACGGTACGGTTGCCGGCGTCGCTTCCACGCGGCGACGTCGTCGGGTTGCGGCGGCTTCGGTTGCGGTCGGCCGTCGAGCCGGCGCTCGAACTCCTCCCACGGGATCGGCGGGTTGTTCCAGCCCATCGTTTCAGTCGTACGTTGCGTCGAGGAACCAGCGGCCGTCGCGCACGCTCAGCAAGTGCGCGAGCCCGTCGGCGGTGACCATTTGCCAGCGCGCGAAGCGTTGCCGCGTGCGGCGGTCCCACCATCGCTCGATGAGCGGCCACGGGCCGGCCCACGCGGTTATTGCGATCCCCGCGTCGCCTTCGATCGACAGGTGCGCGGGATCGGCGCTAGCAGCACCGCGCTCGTCGACGAGCACCGGTACACCGTTTGCGTCTCGCACGTCGGCGGGGCGCGGCGCCGGATAGACGGTTGCGGGTGCGGGAGACGGGATCCTGCCGGGCCACGGCTGTTCGCTGTGACCGGCGCGTGCACGTGCCACCTTGGCGCGCACGGACGGGTGTCGATCGTAGGCGGCGGGACGCGTCTCGCCCCACGTCACCAGGCGCACGCGTTCGCGCGGGCCACGTGCGCCGACAAGGACCGGCGTCGCCACCGCGTTCTCGCCGAGTATTCCTTGGAGTCGTGCGAGCACGCGCTCCATCTGCTCGTCGCGAACGGCGCGCTCATCGGCGAGCGCGAGCTGGCGACCCTGGTCGGGGTGCAAGCCGTCGGGAACGAGGCGGA
>JBIOWR010000090.1:0-17559 GCA_044868775.1 Actinomycetota bacterium | reverse complement strand
CGCGACCTCAACGCCGGCGGTGCCGACGTCGTCGTAGAGGTCGTCGGCTTCCCGGAGGCTTTCGGCGAAGGCATCGGCCTGCTCGGCCAAGGCGGCCGCTACGTGGAGATCGGAAACATCTCTCCCGGGCTCACGCTCACGTTCGACCCGTCCGCGCTGACCCTGGGCAACAAGACCGTGCACGGCGTCGCGTTCTACGAGCCGTCGGCCTTGCTCAAAGCCGTATCGTTCCTCGACGCCGCCCGCGACCGCTTCCCGTTCGCAAAGCTGCTCGGCACTCCCTACGCGCTGGACTCGATCAACGATGCGTTCGCCGACTCGGAAGCCCGCCGCGTAACCCGCGCATCCGTGGTCCCGTAGGTCCGGGGAGGGGCGGCGGATGCAGCGGTTGCCGCTCCCTTAAACGATTGCAAACCCCGTTACGCGGGATGGGTGCAGGCCGTCGAATGCATCGACAACCAGAACGAGGAGGAGTCGATGAGGATCACCGGACTGGTCGGAGCGCTCGCGACTACAGCAGCCGTGCTCACCGCATGCGAGGCGACGCCGTGCAAGCCCACGTCCACCGCGGCGCGCGATGCCGCGGTGGCGGACATCAAGAGCCCGTTGAAGTCGGCCGTGCTCGAAGCGTGGCTGACGAGCGGCGGCAAGGCGGTGGGCTCCAGGCTCGTGGAGTTCCGTGTCGACGACTCCGGCGGCGTCATCGGCGAGGCAACGACGAACGCGGCCGGTGTGGCGCGGCTCGATCTCAAGCGGCGTCCTACGACGCTGGTAGATCCGGTGCGCGGCGGTTCGTATCGTGCGGTGTTCGAGGGCGACGTCGAGTACTGCTCGAGCCTCGACGCGGCGAAGTTCAAGCCGGTGAGCGCGCGCTGACTACGCGATCAAGTCCGGCGTGATGTCCGCGACGGACGCGCAGCCGCACAGCGCCATCGCCAGCGCGAACTCTTCATGGAGCATCTCGAGCACGCGCCGTACGCCGTCCTCGCCGCCGGCGGCGAGCCCCCAGAGTTGGGGGCGGCCGATCGCGACGGCGTTTGCTCCGAGAGCGAGCGCTTTGATGATGTCGGTCCCGCGTCGGATTCCTCCGTCCATGATCACAGGCACGCGACCGTCGACGGCCGAAGCGATCTCACCGAGCACGTCGAGCGACGCGACGGCGGTGTCGAGCTGGCGTCCTCCGTGGTTCGACACCCACACCGCGACGGCGCCGGCGTCGATCGCGCGCACGGCGTCGTCGGCGCGCACGATTCCCTTCAGGATGATCGGCAGCGGCGAGAGTGATCGCAGCCAGTCGAGGTCGTGCCACGACAGCGACGGGTCTTGGTCGAGTATCTCCAACGGCGTGCCGGTGTCCTTGTCGATGTCGGACAGGTTCACCGCCTCGACACCCGGAGGGAACGAGAAGCTGTTGCGTATGTCGCGCTCGCGGCGGCCGAGGCGCGGCAAGTCGACGGTGAGCACGATCGCTTCATGGCCCGCGTCGTACGCGCGCGAGACGAGGTCCTTGGACTTCGCGCGGTTGCCGTACACGTAGAGCTGGAACCAACGCGGCAACGCCGGCGCGGCCGCGGCGACCTCTTCGATCGACACCGACGAGACGCTCGACAGCGTGTGCAACAAGCCCACGGAAGCAGCGGCGCGCGCGGTGGCTTTTTCTCCGTCGGGATGCGCCATGCGGTGCATCGCGGTGGGCGCGAGCACGGCCGGATACGTCAGCCGGTGACCTAGCAGCGACGTGCTCGTGTCGAGGTTGCTCACGTCCACGAGCACGCGATACCGCAAGAAGCGGCGGCGGAACGCCTCGCGGTTCTCGCGCAGCGTGATCTCGTCGTCGGCGCCGCCGGCGTAGTAGTCGAACGCCGCACGGTCCAAACGCGATTGGGCGAGCGCTTCGAACTCGTCGATGTTCACCGGTTCGTCCACGCGCGGCAGCATAGCAACGGCGCTTCGATAGGCTTGCCGGCGCAATGGAGGATCCCCTCGGGCATGCGCGCATCGGACTCGTCGGAAGCGGCGAGTTCACTCCGGCAATGGAGGAGATCGACCGTGAGATCCTCCACATGCTCGGCGCGACGCCGCGCGTCGTGATCCTGCCGACCGCGGCGGCGGGCGAGGACCCGCACGACTGGGCGCGTCGCGGGGTCGAGCACTTCCGCCGCCTCGGCGCGCGTGCGGACGGGCTCATGGTGCTCAACTGGGCGCACGCCGACGACCCTGAGCACGCGGCGGAGGTGGCGAGCGCCGACCTCGTGTACTTCTCCGGCGGGAAGCCCGCGCGCCTGCTGTCGGCGATCGAGGGCTCGGCGCTCTTCCACAGCATGCTGCTACTGCGGCGCAACGGCGGGTGGATCGTCGGCTCGTCGGCCGGCGCGATGGTGCTGGGGGACTGGACGCTCGTGCACGCGCCGGGCTCCGGCCACGGCACGCCCACGGTGTGGACGATCGGGCTCGGCATCCTGCAGGGGATGGCGGTGGTGCCGCACTACGACTTTTGGGCGGAGGCAGACGGGCTCGCCGCGGAGATCGAGTCCTCGTGCACGGTGTTCGGCATCGCGGAGGACACGGCGGTGTTGCTCGACGAAGGGCACGGCCGCGTCCTCGGCGCCGCGCGTTCGTGCATTCGCCGGAGCGGGAGCATGGAGTGGATCGCGCCGGGAGGACGCTTCGAGCTGGTGCTGTGAGCGCGCCCGCGCGTGCCCCTGCGGTCAGCGGACGGGCTCGATCCCCATCGAGCGCAACAGTGAGCGGACACGGCGGGCTATGTCGTCGCGTATCTGATTGACGCGGGGCGTCGGCGCGCCCGCCGGGTCCGCGACCGCCCAGTCCTCAGCCGCGAGCGAAGGAGGCACGTCGGGCTCTCCGGCGCACCCCAGCGTCACGACGTAATCCGCCGCGTCGACCATCTCGTCGGTGAGCGCTTTCGGTGTCGCGCCCGCGATGTCGAAGCCCGCGTCGCGCATCGACGCGACGACGGCGATGTTCAACGCTTTCACGGGATCGATGCCCGCGCTGATCGCGAAAGCACGTCCTCCCGCGTACGCATTGAACAGCGCTTCGGCGATCTGGCTGCGGCCGGCGTTGTGAACGCAGACGAACAGAACGCGCTTCACTCCGACGCGGCGACCATCTCCGGCGGGATCGGTGTCAGCGTCACGATCTCGCTGTTCTTGCGCCAGCGCTCGATGGCCTTCTCGCCGTCCTGCAAGTTGAGCCGGCGTCCGACGAGCAGGTCGCGCGCGATCGTGTCCCACTCCGGTCCCTTGGGGAGCTTGCGCACCGAGCACTCCATCTCGCCGACGAGCGACTGCTTGTCCTTGGAGCGCACGAGGATGCGCGCGACGTTGGACTCCCGCAGGCCGGGGACCTTCTGCTCGTCCCCACCCTCGAGCACGTACACGACGCCGCGCTCGTAGCCGTACCAGATCGGTTTCGTCGTCTCGCCGCCGCCGGGCTTCGGCGAGGGCACGGAGATCCATGCGATCGTGCCCTTGCTGAGCGCGGCGTCCACCGGTCCGGGCACGATGCCGACGTACGGCGGATCGCCGGCCACGACTTCGAAATCGACGGCCACGATGCGGTCGCCGAACACTTCGTATTCGAGCGTGTACGGGCCGACGCCCGGCAGCACCACGTGCCGCTTCGTGTCGGTCACCCACTGGTCCACCGACTCGCCCTCCAGCTCGAACGTGCGGTCCCATTCCATGACGGGGAAGCGGCCGGCGGCCATGATCCGGCAGGTGTCCACGTACCAGCCGCCCGGGCCCGACACGCGGCGCGCAACCACGAAGGGATAGGCGGTGCTCCCGCCGGTTCCCACATAGACGACGTTGCCGGCGTCCGGGTCGGTCTCTGCGAGCACCTGGTCGACGACGCGGAAATCGTGGAGCTTCGCCTTCTGGAACGTCTTGGTCTTCGGCACGGATCCCCCTTCGTGGTCCGGGCGATTATAGCCGGGCTCGGGAAAGGGGATATACGCTCAGAACATGGCTCGAAGGCCGCGCAAGGTTGCCCCGCCGCTCGACATCCGCGACGTCCTCACGATCAAGCACGATCGCGTCTTTCTGTGCTGCGACCGGTACGGCGACATTCCCAAAGGCAACACCGCGGCGCTCGGCCTGTACTACAAGGACACGCGATTCCTGTGCCAGCTCGAGCTGACCGTCGATCGCAAGCGGCCGCTGTTCTTGCACGCGGAGGCAGACCGCAACTACTCGATGATCGTGGAGACGACGCTGCCGGTCGCGATCATGGATCCCAAAGGAGTGCCGACCACCGACAACGTCTCGGTGTCGCGGCATCGCTGGCTCGAAGACGGCCTTCACGAAGAGATCCGCATTCGCAATTACAGCCTCAACAAGCGGCGCGTGCGCGTGGACCTGTCCTTCGACGCGGACTTCCTCGATCTGTTCGAGGTGCGGGGGTCGCGGCGTGCGGCCGTGGGCGAGATGCTCGAGCCGGAGATCTCCGAGAGCGCGGTGACGTTCGCGTACGAGGGGCTCGACGGCGTGAAGCGCGCGATGGACGTGGAGTTCGATCCCGCGCCGAACGTGCTGCGCGCCGGGCGCGCGACGTACACGTTGAAGCTCGATCCGCAGGAGACTGCGACGGTTACCGTGCGCATGCGACCGAAGGTCGCCGGCAAGTCGCCCTCCGAGCTGTCGCTCGACTATTGCGAGCGCGCGTACGCGGAGTGGAAGAAGTCGTGCACGCGCCTGTCGGTGTCGCACCCGCAATTCCAGGCGTTCCTCAACCGCGCGGTGCTCGACATCGAGATGATGCAGACGCGTGGCGACGACGGGCTGCCGTCGATCGACGCCGGCGTGCCGTGGTTCTCCGCGCTGTTCGGGCGCGACTCGCTGATCACGGCGTACATGACGCTGGGCCTCAACCCCGATCTCGCGAAGGGAACGTTGCTGCGACTGGCGGAGCTCCAGGGAGAAAAGATCGACGACGAGCGCGATGAGGAGCCGGGCAAGATCCTCCACGAGCTGCGCGTCGGGGAGATGGCTGCGAACAAGGAGATCCCGCACACGCCGTATTACGGGACGATCGACGCGACGCCGTTGTGGCTCATCCTGTACGGCTACGTGTGGCAATGGACTGCGGACCGCGAGTTCGCGGAGCGGTTGTGGCCCAACGCCGAGCGCGCGCTGCGGTGGATCGACGAGTACGGCGACCGCGACGGCGACGGATACGTGGAGTATCAGAAGAAGACGCCAAAGGGGCTCGACAACCAAGGGTGGAAGGATTCACACGACGGCATCCTGCACGCGGACGGCACGAAGCCGGAGGGTCCGCTCGCGCTCGTCGAGGTGCAGGGCTACGTGTACGACGCGAAGCTGCGCACCGCGCGCGTGGCGCGCGCGCTGGGGCACGACGATCTCGCCGACGACTTGGAGGACCAGGCGGCCGGCCTCGGGCGCCGCTTCAACGAAGACTTCTGGATGCCGTCGCACCGTTACTACGCCGTCGGTTTGGACGGCAACAAGCAGCAAATCGCGTCGGTCACGTCGAACCCGGGACACGCGTTGTGGTCTGGGATCATCGACCACGATCGCGCGCGTCACGTGGCGCGGCGACTCGTGTCGAGCGAGATGCACAGCGGGTGGGGGATTCGCACACTGAGCGCGAAGAACCCGGGTTTCGACCCGATCGGCTATCACACGGGCACCGTGTGGCCGCACGACAACGCGCTCATCGCGCACGGTCTTACGATCTACGGGTTCGAATCCGAGGCGAACAAGGTGATGAGCGCGCTCACGCTCGCCGGCGCGTTCTTCCGCGACGCGCGCTTCCCGGAGTTGTTCTGCGGGTTCTCGCGCGAAGAGGCGGCGATCCCGGTGGAGTATCCGGTCGCGTGCCGCCCGCAGGCGTGGGCGTCGGCGGCACCGTTGCTGATGATGCGTTCGTATGCGGGCATGCACGCGCAGGCGCACAAGCAACAGCTCTCGATCGTGCGGCCGTCGATCCCCGCGCCGATCACGCGCGTGGACCTCGTCGGGATGCGCGTCGGCGATACGCGTCTCGATCTGTCGTTCCTCCAGCACGGCGGGATGACCGCGGTCAACGTCATGCGCAAGGACGGCGCAGCGCTGGACGTCGTCGTTCGGTATTAGCGGGGCACGCGCACGCGGCCGCGCGAGATCACGCCGCGGTCGGTGAGGAACTCCACCAAGCCGGTGGTGACGTGCAGATCGGGGAGGTCTTCCACCCGCACCCAGCGCGCATCGCTCGCGTCGTCGCCGGGCTTCAATTCCGTGGAGCCGTGCGGCGTCGCATAGAAATCGAGGATGACGTAGTGGAACGCCACCTCGCCCTCGTCGTCGTGCACGATGCGCTCGGCTATGCCGCACAATCCGTCGACGCTGACCTCGAGGCCGGTCTCCTCGCGAATCTCGCGCACGACCGCTTCGTTCAGGGACTCCCCGGGTTGCACGCGCCCGCCGGGCAGCGACCACAAGCCGCGCGCCGGCTCGCGATCGCGCTTGACGAGCAAGAGGGCGCCTTCGTGCTGGACGATGGCGCCGACGGCGCACTCGGGCATCCGTGGTGCGGTCACACCGGTCACCGGGCGAGCCTAGCACTTATGATGGCGCGCGCCGTGGGGATCGCGTGGTTGTTTCTCGACGTAGGCGGGCCGCTGTTCAGCGACGCCTCCTATTTCACGTCGCTGTACGAGGCGATCGCCGAGGTTGCGCCGGCGGTGACGCGGAAGCAATTCGACGTGGCGTTCGACGCCCTCCGCGCGGGCCAAAGCGAAGGCTTCACCGAGGCGCTCGTCTCCGCGTTCGTTCCCGACGCCGGAGCGCACGCCGCGGTGCGCCGCCGCGCCGACGCGATGTGGGAGCGCACCGGCTACGGCCCCGACGAGGTGTTCCCCGACGTCGTGGACACGCTGAAGCTGCTCGCGCGACGGTTCCGCCTCGCGTGCATCACCAATCACTTCTCCTGGGTGCGCGATCGCGCAATCGCGGCCGGGTTCGGCGACCTCGTCGACGTGTGGGCCATCTCCGCCGAGGTGGGCGCGGAGAAGCCCGACGAGCGCATATTTCGCTTCGCGTTACAGCGCTCCGGCGCTCGCCCCGAGAACGTCGTCATGGTCGGCGACCGCCTCGACCGCGACCTCATCCCCGCCAAGCGCCTCGGCATGCGCACCGTCTGGGTGCTGCGCAACGAAGCTCCCGACGAGCCCACGCCGTCGCAGCTCGCGCTCCCCGACGCGGCGATCCGTTCGCTCGCGGAATTGCCCGGAGTCCTCGACAAGCTCGACGCGGAATAAAGCGCGCGCGCTCCGGCGGCACTTCTCTCCGCACGGCGTGCTCGCTGAATGAGCACCGTGCTCACCGGGTGAGCGCGCTGCGGGAGAACAGGGACCGGCGGCGCTAGTGCGTGGTCGCCGACGAGAAGTTGAAGTCTTCGATCTTGAGCGCCGGGGCGCGGGAGCCTCCGAAGAACAGCTCGCTGGAGATCTCGGTGACGTTGCCGACCGCTTGCACGCGTGACAACGCCTCGAGCGCGTTCTGGGTGTAGCGCAAGTTGTTCACGCCGTGGCGGAGCTCGCCGTCCTCGATGAGGAACGTGCCGTCGCGGGTCATGCCGGTCAGCACCGTCTCCTTCTCGTTGACGATGTTGGAGTAGTGGAAGCGCGTCACGAGCAAGCCGCGCTCGGTGGACTCGATCATCTTTTCGAGCGAGGTGGTGCCGGGCTCCATGCGCAAGTTCAGCGGGAACGGGCCGTCGGCGTTCGGCGGCGGCAAGCCGTGACCGGTCGAGGAGTGGCCGTCCTTCTTGCCGGTCGTGCGATCCCACACCACGTTGCGCGCGACGCCCTTGTCGAAGATCGTCACCACGTTCGCGGGCGTGCCTTCGAAGTCGAACGGCAACCCCAGCGCTTCCGGTGCGAGCGGGTCGTCCACGATCGTGACGAGGTCGCTGCACAGCTTCTGGCCGAGCTTGCCGCTGAGGAACGAACGGCCTTCGAGATACGCCTTCGCGCCGAACCCGAGCCACGCGAGGAATTGCATGAGCGTGGACGACGCGGCGGGCTCCAGCACGACGGTGTAACGACCCGGGCCGATCGGTTGCGGGTGACGGCCGAGGTCGGCCTTCATCGCGGCCCGGCCTGCGATCGTGGCGGGCTCCAGCCGCGACAGCGACGGCTCGATGAGCTCGGCGACGCCGCTGGAGTCGTCGGTCATCGCCATCACCGACATCGCCGCGCGCGAGGTCGAGCCGAACAGCGACACGCCGAGCGTGTTTGCGACGAGCACCTCGTCGGCCACGGTCTCGGCGTATCCGGCGCCGGTCATGTCCGACGACAGCTCCGCGAGAGCCTTGCGCACGACGTCGGCGCGCTCGCCGGGCGACGCTTCGGCCGTCGCTGCGTCGAAGCCTTGTTTGGAAGCGGCGTCGGCGGGAGGCGCAAGCCCGGGGAACTCGGGGTTCGGCGGCGACACGCGCGCGATCGCGAGCGCGTCCTCCGCGGCCTTGCGCACCGCGGCCGCGTCCACCGAATGCGTCGAGGCCACGCCGACACGGTTCCCGTCCGCCACGGCCATGACCCGAACCTCGACGTCCTCACGCCATGTGTTCTGATGAATCTGCGACGACGCGAACCGCGTCAGCCCTCCCCAGGAATGGAACGCGAGCGCGAGCACGCCGTCGGCCTGCAACGCCAGCGCCGGCGCGACGATCTCGCGCAGGCGGTCGCCGCCGAGCGCGCGGCTCACCCACGCACTCCCACGTGCACGTTGCGGAAGCGCGCCGGCGCGGTGCCGTGCGCGACGCGCGCGGTCTGGCCCGGCTGGCCCTTGCCGCAGTTCGGCGTTCCCCACACGCCCCACTCGTCCGGTCCCGCAACCGCGTCGCACGAGGACCAGAACTCCACGGTCTTTCCGTTGTAGTTGGGGTTGCGCAACATGCGGCCGAGCTTGCCGTCCTTGATCTCCCACGCGATCTCGCACCCGAACTGGAAGTTCACGCGCTTGTCGTCGATCGACCACGATTGGTTCGTGCTCATGAACACGCCGTCGTCGGTCGTGGCGATCATCTCTTCGAGCGACGACGTTCCCGGCTCGAGGTTGATGTTCGTCATGCGGATGAGCGGGATCACGTCCCAGCCCGACGCGCGCATGGTTCCGTTCGAGCGCGACTCGCCGATCTCGGTCGCCGTCTCACGCGACGAGATGAACTTGGAGAAGATCCCGTTCTCGATCACCGTCTCGCGTTGCGCCTCGACGCCCTCGTCGTCGTAGCCGAACGATCCGAGCGCGCCCTCGATCGTCGCGTCGGCGGTGATCGTGATCTGATCCGAGCCGTAGCGCAGCTTGCCGCGATCCGGCGGCGTGAGGAACGACGTGCCGGCGTACGCGGCCTCCATGCCGAGCACGCGGTCCAGCTCGATGGGATGCCCGATCGATTCGTGCACCTGCAACGCAAGTTGGGGAGCGTCGAGGATGAGCGTCGTTTCCTTCGACGGACACTCCGGCGCCTTGATCAGCTCCACGACCTCGTTGGCCACGCGCTCGGCGTTGGCTGCGAGGTCCATCGCGCGCACGTGCTCGAACCCGCGGCATGCGTAATGGCCGCGGAACGAGATCGGGTACGAGCGCATCTGCACCTCGGTGTCGTTGATCGCGAGCGCGCGGATGCCGGCGCCCGATTGCGTGACGACCTGCTCGATGCGGCTGCCCTCGCTCGTCGCGAGGAACGAGGTGCGACGCCAGAAGTCCATCGACGCTTCCGCGATCGACAGGCCTTTGACTTCGCGCATCGCGCCCGACGCGTTCAGCAGCAGCGTGATCTTCTCGTCGAGCGGCACTGCGAACGGGTCCTCCACGACGGGGGAGCTCCACGTGGCCTCACGCGGCTCTTCAACTGCGAGCCGCACCGGCGACTTCAGCAACGGCACGGACGAGCGCGCGATCTCGACGGCGAGACGCGCAGCTGCTTCGACTTCGTTGGGCTCGAGGCGCGCGGTGCCGGCGAAGCCCCACGCGCCGTCGGCGATCACGCGGATGCCGATGCCGGCGGAGACGCCGCGGTCGACGCCTTGCACGCGGTCGTCTTGCACGTCGACCGATTCCCATTCCTCGGCGAGATAGCGTGCGTCGGCGTAGGTGGCCCCTGCGGAGCGGGCAACGTCCAGCGCCCGTTCGGTGAGTTCTCGGAGGTACGCGTCCATGCAGGTGGAGTAGCCTATCGGGCGTCTAACCCTGCGTCCAAGAGGTGACCGGTGGATCTCGATCTCACACCCGAGCAAGACCTCGTTCGCAAGACCGCCCGAGAGTTCGCAGAACGGGAAATTGCGCCGTACGCGCGGGAGTACGACCGCAGCGAGCAGTTCCCGTGGCCGATCGTGGAAAAGATGAAACCCCTCGGCTTCCTGGGCGCGCCGCTCCCCGAGGAGTACGGCGGGATGGGCCTCGACGCCGTCTCGTACTGCCTCGTGCTGGAGGAGCTGGCGCGCGCCGACTCGTCGATCCGCTCGATCGTGAGCGTCAACTGCTCGCTGGTCGGCCTGACGATCCTCAAGTGGGGCACCGACGACCAGAAGAAGACCTGGCTGCCGGCGCTCGCGTCCGGCGACGCGCTGGGATGCTTCGGGCTCACCGAGCCGGGCTCGGGGTCCGACGCGGGCTCGCTGCGGTCGAGCGCGAAGCGCGACGGCGACGACTGGGTGATCAACGGCACGAAGATGTTCATCACCAACGGCACCGTCGCCAAGGTCGCGCTGGTGATGGCGCAGACCGACCCGTCGCTCGGCACCAAGGGCATCACCGCGTTCCTCGTGCCGACCGATACGCCGGGCTTCACCGCGAACGAGATCCACGGCAAGCTCGGCCTGCGCTCGTCGTCGACGGCCGAGCTGGTGCTCGAAGACGTGCGCGTGCCGAACGACGCGATGCTCGGCGGCATCGGCGACGGCATGAAGGTCGCGCTCGGGGCGCTCGACAACGGCCGCGTCGGGCTCGGCGCGTCGTGCGTGGGACTCGCGCAAGCGTGCCTCGACGCGTCGCTGTCGTACGCGAAGGAGCGCGAGCAGTTCGGCAAGCCCATCGCCGGATTCCAGCTCGTGCAAGAGATGCTGTCGGAGATGTTCGTGGAGGTGGAGGCGGCGCGCTTGCTCGTGTGGCGCGCGGCGGCGCTGAAGGACAAGGGCGTGCGCAACACGCTGGAGGCGAGCGTTGCGAAGTTCTACGCGTCGGAGGCGGCGGTGAAGTGCGCCAACCTTGCCATCCAGGTGCACGGCGGCTACGGCTACATCGACGAGTATCCCGTCGGCAAGTACTTGCGCGACGCGCGCGTCACCACACTGTACGAGGGCACGTCGCAAATCCAGAAGCTCATCATCGGCCGCCACCTCACCGGCATCAACGCGTTCTCGTGAGCTTCGACCTCCACACGCATTCCAACAGGTCCGACGGCGTTCACCCGCCTTCGGTGGTCGTGCGTTTTGCTGCCGACGCCGGCCTCAGCGGTATCGCCCTGACCGATCACGACTCGCTGGAGGGGTACGACGAGGCTTCGGTTGCCGGTTTGGAGCTCGGAGTCGACGTCTTGTGCGGCGTCGAGCTCTCCACGATCCAGCGCGGCGGTTCGGTGCACATGCTGGGCTTGTTCCTCGACCCGCACGACGAGTTGCTGAACGACCACTTGCGCAAGCTGCGCGACGACCGCGTCGATCGCGCGCAGCGCATGGTAGCGCGCTTGAGCGATCTGGGCGTGCCGGTCACGTGGGAGCGCGTGCGCGAGATCGCGCAAGGCGACAGCGTCGGGCGGCCGCACATCGCCGACGCGATGATCGAGACCGGCGTGATCTCCAAGCGCGATCAGGCGTTCACGGATCAGTGGATCGGCAACGGCGGACGCGCGTACGTGGAGCGCCACACGCTCACGCCGCTCGAAGGCGTGGCGGTGATCCGGCAAGCCGGCGGCGCGCCGGTTTTGGCGCACCCGATCTGGACGGCGCGCGAGAAATCCCTCACGGTGGAGGAGATCGAGGGCCTGGTCGAGGCGGGCTTGATCGGCTTGGAGGTCGACCACCCCGACCACGACGCCGAGGCGCGCTCCTTCTATGGGGCGATGGCGCGGCGACTCGGCCTCGTGGCGACTGGCGCCAGTGATTGGCACGGAGACGAGCACAGGGGGAAGATCGGATGTGACCGCACCGATCCGGAGCGGGTCGCGGAGCTTCGCGAGCGAGCACGGAGGCGATGATGGCGACGACGCGCAAGACCACGCGCAAGAGCCGGTCGGAACCCGAGGCCGAGCGCACCGAAGCGTTTGCCGCGAGCGGCGACGAGATCGTCTCCACGAACCCCGCGACGCTCGAAGAGGTCGGCCGCGTATCGGTGACGCCGGTGGGTGACCTCGATGCGATCGTGGAGCAAGCCCGTGCGGCGCAGCGGCGTTGGTCCCACGTCCCGCTGCGCGAGCGCGCGAAGGTCGTGCAGCGCGCCGCCAACTGGCTGTACGACAACCACGAGCACGTCGCGACGCTGCTCACCCGCGAGAACGGAAAGACGATCGTGGAGTCCTACGTCATGGAGGTCTTTCCGGTCCTCGATATGTGGAACTACACGGCGAAGCACGGGCCGGCGATTCTCGCGCGCGAGCGCATCCCCACGCCGCAGCTGTTCCTCAAGCACAAGCGCCACTACTTCGACTACACGCCGCTCGGCGTCGTGGGCATCGTCGCTCCGTGGAATTACCCGTTCTCGATCCCGTCCGGCGACGCGGCGATCGCGCTGCTCGCCGGCAACGCTGTGATCATCAAGCCGTCGCCGCTCACGCCGCTCATCGCGGAGGAGGTTCGCCGTGCGTTCGTCGCGGCGGGCCTGCCCGACGGGTTGCTCGCGATCGTGCACGGCGACGCACCGCTCGGCGCCGCGATGTGCGCGCATCCCGGCATCGACAAGATCGTGTTCACCGGATCGGTCGAGACGGGCCGTCGCGTTGGGGAGGCGTGCGCGGCGGTCATGAAGCCGTTCGTGTTGGAGCTGGGCGGCAAGGACGCCGCGATCGTGCTCGACGACGCCGACGTGGATCGCGCCGTGCGCGGCGTGCTCTGGGGAGGCATCGCCAACTGCGGCCAAACGTGCGCCGGTATCGAGCGCGTGTACGTGCATCGCAACCTGCACGACGAGTTCGTGTCGTCGCTGTCGGCGCGCGCCTCGGGGTTGCAGCCCGGCGACCCGATGGACCCCGCTACGCAAATCGGTCCGTTCACCGATCCGCGCCAGTACGACACCGTGGTGCGGCACGTCGACGAGGCCGTGTCGCTCGGCGCTTCGCTGCTGACGGGAGGCCCCGTTGATCCGGGCCTCCCCGGAAAGTTCTACGCGCCTGCGGTGGTGCGCGGCGTCGATCACTCCATGTCGCTCATGCGCGAGGAGACGTTCGGGCCGGTGATCCCGGTGATGCCGTTCGACGACGAGCGCGACGCGATCAAGCTCGCGAACGATTCCGAGTACGGCCTCGGTGCGTCGATCTGGACGCGCAACACCGCGCGCGCGTCGAAGCTCGCCGAAGAGCTGGAAGCGGGCAGCGTGTGGGTGAACGACCACATGTACTCGTTCGCCGTTGCGGAGCTGCCGTGGGGTGGCGTGAAGCGCAGCGGCATCGGCGTCGCCCACTCCAAGTTCGGGTTCTACGAGATGGTGCGGCCGAAGCTGCTGGCTTTGGACTCGGGCAAGGTGCCGGTCGCGTGGTGGCACCCGTACGACGAACGATTGCGCAACGCGATGCACGCGGTGATCTCGACGCTGTACTCGCCGAGCACGTCCGAGAAGTTGCGCAACGCGCTGGGCAGGCGCGAGGCGTTCAAAGGCTTGCTCGATCGCGTGAGGCATCCCGAGTAATGCCGCGCCGTTTCGATCGGCTTCGTGTCGGCGTGCAAGACCCGACGCGGCCGCCGCATACGATCACTCGCATCACGTCGCGGATCGCGGATCGCTTGCGCATCGACTCGTACTGGTTCATCGATCACTTCATGGGGCTCGTGCCGCCGGGCATGTGGTCGCGCGAGCTGACGCCAGCGGCGCGGCTGATTCGCGACCCCGACGAGTTCTTCGACCCCATCGTTGCAATCGCGGCCGTGGGCGCGCGCACGCGCCGCATCCGCCTGGGCGTCGGCGTCGTCGACCCAGTGCGGTTGCACCCGGCGTGGATCGCGCGCATGGCGCTCACATTGCAGCACACCACCAAGGGGCGGTTCATCCTCGGGATCGGCGCGGGGGAGCGCGAGCACCTCGAGCCGTACGGGCTCGACGCATCCCGCATGGCGTCGCGCATGGAGGAAGCGCTCAAGGTGATCCGCTTGCTGTGGGGCTCGCGCGGTCCCGTCGACTTCGAGGGTTCGTTTTACCGCCTGCGTGGGGCCACGCTCGCGCTCCACCCATATCTCAAGCGCCCGCCCCCGGTGTGGGTCGCGGCGATGGGACCGCGCATGCTCGAGATCACCGGCCGCTACGGCGACGGCTGGCTGCCGCACTCGTTGTCGCCCGAGCGCTATGCGGTTGCCCTGGAGCGCATCCGCTCCGCGGCCGCACTTGCGAACCGCGATCCCTCGGCGATCACGCCGGGCATGGTGCTCACGACCGTGATCGACTCTTCACACGACGCGTGCCACGAAGCGATGGAGACGCCGGCGATGAAGCTCGGCGCGCTGATATTCGACGCCGAGACGTGGCGGGACGTGGGCGGCACCCACCCATTCGGCGAAGGCTTCCGCGGGATCCTCGATTTCATCCCGACCCGCGTTAACCGCGAGGTCGTGCTCGACGCGATGGACAAAGTCCCCTGGGAGGTCGTCCACGCGCTGTTCCCGCACGGCACGCCCGAGCAAGTCGCGGAGAAGACGCAAGCGTACGTCCGAGCCGGCCTCCGCCACGCCGTGTTCGAAAACATCACCGCGGTGGGCCGTCCTCAGAAAGCCTTGTCGTCTTTCACCGCGCTCGCGCGCACCGTGCGGATCTTGCGTTCACGCCCGTTGCCTTAAGGCGGTTACGGCACTTTGATCCCCCATTTGATACAGATCTCGTCGTTGGGGCCGATCCCGTGGCAAATCTCGTGCCCCATTGGTCCTGTAAATGGGGTCGGCACGTAACATTCGTCGTGCTTGTAGTCCCGAACTCCGTTCGTCTCGCGCCAAATGCTCACGCACACGAGTTCGTCGGCCGAAGCCGGCGTCAGCGTCATGAACCCCGAGAGCGCGGAAAAGAGCGCCGCGAGTACGGACACGATGATGCGATTTTTCCGATGGTGGCTTGCCGAACGATGAACTGCGTTCCCTTTGCCCATAAGGGGATTCTCCTCTCGAAACGACGGGGATTTTTCGAAGAGCCGATCGAAGCCGATGCTGCCGGTGTCTAGCTTCCGCCACTCTCCTCGATATCGAGAATGTCGGCGAGCATCACGAGTATCAACGCTGCCGTCGCTTGTAGGACGCGCGTCGTCTCAGCGAGCCTTTGCCGTGTCGGCTGTGGGTACGCTCGAAGGAAGCTATCCAGCAGCGCGTTCGCATTGGGCGCCGAGCCGGGCGCCGTGGCGTGCCACGCTATGAGCGTCATCGACTCGCGGATCGTTTCTGCAATATCTCCTTCGCTTTCGAGAGAACCTGGACCGAAAAGATCATCGAGCTCCTTGTACTCGACCTCGTCTGCGAGCTGCTCGACGCGGGTCCGGGCCATCGAGCCGCCGTCCTTAGAATCGTCGGAACCTTTGCGCTTCACTCGGAGCCGTCGCTCGTCGTGTGTAAGAGTCTGCGACACGACGTCGGCGGAGTGGAGAATGCGCTCCATCATGGAAACGAATTGCTCGCGCTCGTCGAAGCGTAGGGCGATCAGCCGCTCCCGAAGCAGAGTTTCATCGACGTGCCCGTAGGCGTGACTGGCGAGCATGATCTCCTCGGCAACTCCGAAGAGATACCAGAAACCGTCTCCGTGCGGTGCGCGCGAGTTCCTTTCGCTCATTGATTCCCCAGGAAGACCTTGTCGTAGGCGTCGCAAGCCGTGGAGGTGACGAGCGAAGACTCGTCGCACCCGACCGTGAACTTCGACGTCTGGTACTTCTCGCCATTCGCGTCGAACTCGATCTCATGGCCGATCTCGATCTGCCGCGGGTCCCTTCGGATGCGACCGTCCGCCTTAGTCGGGAGCTGTTTCGATGGCGATTCTAGTCTTGTGGAGAATTCCCGGATGGTTTCCGTTGGTCTCGCGCTGACGGCGCTAGGCTCGATGTCGGAGGAATGCTGTGACGCAACGGCGTGAGCGATCGGGTGGGCTCCGGTCAGCGGATGCGCCGATGCGAACTGAGTGCCGGATCCGAAGACGGATCCAGTGAAAGCGATGGCAACCATGATCGGCGCCGCGGCTGCAACGTGACCGACGAACGCGCCGCTCGTGAGCTCGGTTGCGGAAATCAGCCGCGATGCCGAGCGCCGTGCGCGGGCCATGAAAATCGCGGGAAGGAAGAAGAGGGCTTTCGTGTTGCCCGCGAGATTGTCGAAAGCTGCGACGATCAATCGCCGAATGTTGCGCAAGGCAGTGACGGTTTGGTCCGTCGTCTCGACGTCACTGAAGTCGCGAAGGCCGCCGATCAAGTAGTCGGCGGTCTTGCGCGCATGCTCGCTCGCCTCACGGCGATGCAGGTTGCGTTCATCTCCGTTCCATGGCGCATCAGTCATTCCCAACACCTCACCCGTGTTCCTCGGAAAGACTTGAATGGATCGTCGGTGCCGTGTGTGGCCGTTCGGGCAACGCGGTTCTCCGTCCGAGGACGGCGTGCCCGTAGTGCAACAGAGGACTTTCCTTGAGCGCACGCCGCGTCGCTTCGCGTCTTTCTTCGCGCTCCTCTTCGGCGCCGATGACGAACGTCACAGTCTTGGACGCTTCCTCCGGCGTGCAACCGGCAAGTTTCGCAAGAAGCTCTGTGATCTTTCGTCCGTCGAGGCTTGCGTCGCCGAGCGCGCGCGTGATCTCAACCGGCGTCAGGCGCACCACGCGCCGCTGCGGCGCAACCTGGCCACTGTCGGCTTGGCGCATGTGTTTCGCCGCGTCGGGGGAGAAACGCGTGAAGCGAATGTCGTCGATCCCGATCGACCCGCGCAGCAGCTTGTAGACGATCGTCGCCAGCGGTTGCTGGATAGGTCCGCCCGTCGACTCGCACTTCTCAGTGTAGCCTGGCAGGTGCTTCAGTAGCTCCATCATCTCCACGAAGAGCTTGCGTGAGGCGAGCGGCATGTCGCGGCCGGCCTGGCTGCCCTTCACGCCGTAGCTCGCGACGACGTCGCCGCTGGGCGTCTTCTCGAAGTACCAGAACGACACTTGCTCGTCGTCCTTCACGAGCGACGGCCCGTATGCGCGGCGGCGCTCGAACGTCAGCTCGTCGAACGGGATCGTATAGGCCTCGTCCGCGGGCGGGACGAAGCGGCGACGGTCGAGCACGTCTTGGAGGCGCGCCCGCGCCTCGACGTAGTCCTTCGGCGGAACGAACGCCGTTTCGGCGCCGGGCCGCGGCCGCCCGCGATAGGCAAGCTGCCCCTCGACGACCATC
>JBIOWR010000089.1:0-11985 GCA_044868775.1 Actinomycetota bacterium | reverse complement strand
CGAGAACCATTAGGAACCTGCGCAAAGTGGACTCGCGAAGTCACGCAAGGTTGCGGCGGTCGTTGGATGACGTGTCTGTCAACTCATCGAGGCTTCGAAGGAGATCAAATGCGCCGAGTTTGCCTGGCATTCGTCACTGCCGCATCGCTCGTGCTGATGTCGTCGCCGGTCGGAGCCTCGTCCTTCTTTCCGAACTATCTGACGCGATGCGATGTCAGGCCCTTTGGCTCGAGTTACACGACCGAGTCACACCTAAGCAGTCCTCCCGTTGACGTGCATCGCCTCCTCACCTTCGGCGCAAACATCCATTGCTACTTCGGTCAATTGGGTGAAAGCATCGTCACGACGGCGGAGGCGCGGCTGTTCCGCGTTGATCTCGATCCGATCGCGTACTCCTTGGCCGGCGTTTGCAACGTCGCGATGACGACCGTCCCACTGGCCGATGAGCAGTTCGAAGAGGAACCAAGGCTTGCTTCAGGCGCGAATGACTGCACCATCGTAGGCGCGTCGGATGGGACGTACGCCGTCAGCGCAGAAGTGGCATGGAGCAACGACGGCGAGACGTTCCGAAGTCGAAAATGGGTCGTGTTTGCCACGCCGAATCCGCAATCGATCGGGTCACCGATCGGCGTCGAAGGCTGCCAAGTCGCGGCCTACGGTGGTCTAACCTCCACCGGTATCGACACCGATCCGATTGACGCGCACCGTGAGATCTCCTACGGAGGAGAGGTAATCTGCACAGGTTCCTGGCAGGCGACGATCACCGCAGAGCTCTGGAGGAAAACGAACGACAATCGAGATTGGGTGCTTGCCGCTTCCTGTACGGACCTACTTGAAGCGATCGTCGCGCATTCGTTGCGATGCACGTTCTTGAGCCCAACCGGCAGTGCCTGGGCCGTGAAAGTCAACGTGAGCGGCGACGGTCTCCAGCCTGTCGACGATGCGCTCGTGTTCGTTGCGCCATCGCTCAGCCCCGTGCCTTGACAATGCGCACTTTAACGTGCCTCTCGTTCTAGGTCCGCGGCGACCATGGTCTTGACGAGCTCGGGGAACGATACGCGTGGCTCCCATCCGAGCACGCGGCGGGCTTTGGATGCATCGCCGACGAGGAGGTCCACTTCGGCGGGGCGCATGAAACGGGGGTCTTGCTTGACGTACGGCGACCAATCGGAGATGCCCACCTCCGCGAATGCGAGGTCGAGGAACTCGCGGATCGTGTGGGTTTCGCCGGTGGCGAGCACGTAATCGTCGGGTTCCGGTTGCTGCAACATCATCCACATGCCCTCGACGAAGTCTCCGGCGAAACCCCAGTCGCGCGTGCTTTCGAGGTTGCCGAGCGTCAGTTCTTGCTGCAGCCCGAGCGAAATCCGCGCGACGCCGTTCGTGATCTTCCGCGTCACGAACTCCATCCCCCGTCGTGGAGAGTTGTGAACGGTAACCAATCCGGGCCCGGCTGCGAACCGTCCGGAACTGGTTGCAACGTCACACATCCACCCTCGGTAGGTCGACGTGTCGATTCGGCGTATCTCTTCACTCGGACGGCGAAGATGTGCGCCCGTTCGTCCTCGCGCGAGACCCGACCCGAGATTGATGAGGAATGTCGATCCGCCGCCGAGAGCGCCCGGCTGAAGGTAAAGACTGATCCGGCGTCCGAGGGCAGACTGCGCAAGCCACGTCAGACCCGCGGCAAGCGTAGACGAGGACGTTCGGAACGACTTGAAAACATCGATCCCATTTCCCGCCCGCAATCCATCACCGAGGTTGTACGCCGTGAGATAGGCGATCTGAAGATGCGGCGCGGCATTGAGAACGCGCTTCGGAACCCGCTTCTCGCCGTACCGCGTGTACAACTCATCTCGAAGAAGTCTTAGATAGCCGGCGTTCCCTCGAAGGTCGAGCACCGGCGTACGAACGTCTCCGAACGCCGACTTACTTCCCTCTGTCTTCACCGCATATCCGGCGGCAACGCGCTCCCAACACGACGCCGCTTCCGCCAGCACGGACTCGTCTCCGCACGTGATGCGTCCGCTTCCCTTGTCGCTCACGTAGCCCTCTGCGGTCAGGATGCCGAGGAGCCACGCCTCCTCCTCGGTCATCGTCGTCGCGCACGTGATCGGAGGACGCTCCGCAAGCGTGAGTTTGTCGCCCGGCGCAAGGGTTTCGGCAGCGGCATCGCCATCCGCCAGGAACACAATGTGCTCCGGCGTACATTCTACGACTCCGCCGCGTCCGTGGATGGTCAGGTAATCGCCCTCGTACCAATAGGCCGTGCGCGCCGAGCATTCCGCCCAATCGCGTCCGTCCCACACATGGACCCCGCCGCCGTCGCTGACGTAGTGCGTCCCGCTTGCAGGGTCCGAGCGATGCGGCACGACCTCACCGATCGGAACAACGTCGATGAAGCCGTTCTTACGAACGACGACGGGGGTATGTTCGGGAACGCTTTCGTGATTGAAGCAAATACCGCTGCACGCATAGAGGCCGTAGCTCTCGCGGTAGTTGATCGTCATGTAGTGCGCGTAGACCTTGGCGACGCCGTAGGGCGAACGCGGGTGGAACGCCGTCAGCTCGTTCTGGGGAACCTCGCGCACCTTGCCGAACATCTCGCTCGACGACGCTTGATAGAAACGCATCCGACCTCTTCCGGCGTCCATGATGCGGATTGCTTCGAGCAAGCGCAGCGCGCCGAGGCCGGTGATGTTGCCGGTCAGCTCCGGCTGGTTGAACGACAGCTTCACGAAGCTGATCGCGCCGAGGTTGTAGACCTCGTCGGGCTCGCACACTTCCAACGCAGCGATCAGCGAGCTCATGTCGGTGAGATCGCCGTCGACGAGCTCGACGGCAGGCAGCATCTGCTCGATGATCGCGCGTTTGGGGTTGTTCTGGCCGCGCATGAGGCCGAACACCTGATAGCCCTTCGACAGCAGCAACTCGGCCAGATACGTGCCGTCCTGGCCGGTGATTCCGGTGACGAGCGCTCGTTTCTGCGTCACGCGCGGCAGCGTACCACGGCCGCGAAACGCCTTAGGAGAGCTTGAAGGTGTCGGGCGCGAGCACCGTGCCCGGCGCGATGCGAGCGTCGCGAAGCTGATTGCGCGCCCCGACGCGAACCTCGTCGCCGAGGATGACGCCGGCGAGGTCGGCGCCCTCCTCCACGACCGCGCCGCGGCCGAGGATCGAGCCGGTAATGCGCGCGCCGGACTCCACGCGAGCATCGTCGAGCATCACCGTGTCCTCGACCTGGCAACCGGCCTCGACGCGACAGCGCGAGCCGAGCGCGACGCGCGGCGACAAGCTCTGCGCAGCCACGCGCAAGCCGCGCGCAGGCGTCACGGACACGCCGGGCACGCGCCCTTCCATCACGTCCCAGTGCGCTTGCAGATACCGTTCGGGCGTGCCGATGTCGATCCAGTAGCCGTCGTCGACGTATCCGTACACGGCTTCGCCGTTCTCCAGCAGCGTCGGGAACAGCTCGCGCTCGAAGCTCCACTTCTTGCCGGCGGGAACGTGACTCAGCGCTTTCGGTTCGAGCACGTACGTGCCCGCGTTGATGAGCCCTCCACCGATTGCTTCTTCCGCGGAGGGTTTTTCGACGAATCGCTCGACGCGCGACGAATCGTCGAGCGGCACGAGGCCATACGGCGTCGCGTCGGGCACCGGCGCGAGGTACAGCGTCGCCACCGCGCCGCGTTGCTCGTGGAGCGCGATCATCTTCGTAAGGTCGACTGCGGAGAGAACGTCTCCGTTGAACACGAGAAAGGTGTCGTCGAGCTCCGCTTCCACCATCTTCACCGGGCCGCACGTGCCGAGCGGCTCGGGCTCGCGCGCGTGACGCAACGTGATCCCGGCCGGCGGGTCGAAGCCTTCGAACTGCTCGGCGTAGTACCCGGTGAGGAGAACCGCTTCGTCGATGCCGTGACGCACGAGCAGGTCGAGGATGTGCGCGAGGTGCGGACGGTTCGCGATCGGCAGCAGCGGCTTGGGCGTGGTCAACGTGAGCGGCCGCAGCCGCGTGCCTTCTCCACCCGCCAGAATCAGCGCCTTCACATGTGTCTCCGCGTCCGAGGAGGAGGGTAACACGGCATGCGTTATCCTTCGGCAGCGATGACGATCGACTCCAGCGCGTACGTTCATGCCTCCGCGGTCGTCGACGAGGGCGCGGCGATCGGCGCGAACACCAAGGTGTGGCACCTCACGCACGTGCGTGCCGGCGCGCGCATCGGCGCCGAATGCATCGTCGGGCGCGATGTGTACGTGGGGGCCGGCGTGCGCGTCGGCGACCGTTGCAAGATCCAGAACAACGCGCAAGTGTTCGAAGGATCGATCCTCGAGGACGGCGTCTTCGTCGGCCCCGGTGCGATCCTCACCAATGACCTGCGGCCGCGCGCGATCACACCCGAAGGCGCGCTCAAGACCACCGAGGATTGGGAGACGACCGGCTGCACGCTCGAGGAGGGCTGCGCGATCGGCGCGGGCGCCGTGCTGGTTCCCGGCGTGCGCGTCGGCCGGTGGGCGATGGTCGCAGCGGGCGCGGTCGTCACCAAGGACGTTCCCGCGCACGCGCTGGTGATGGGCAACCCGGCGCGCCTGGCCGGATACGTGTGCTTCTGCGGGGAGCGAGCCGGCGACGACGGCGTGTGCCCCAAGTGCGGACGGACGATCGAACGGTGACGCCTGCGCGCATCCTCCTCGTCACGCACTCCTATTACGTTCGCGACACGCGCCCGCGCCGGCACGCCGAAGCGCTCGTCGAGGCCGGCTACGAGGTGGACGTGCTGTGCGCGCGCGAGCCGGGCGAGCCCGAGCACGAGGTGCATCGCGGCGTGAACGTGCGCCGCCTCGCGTCGCAGCGTCGCCGCGGCGGCAAGGTGCGATACGCGTGGGAGTACGTTTCGTTCATCGCGCTGGCCACGTTCGCCGTCGCGCGCATGCATGCCAAGCGGCGCTACGCGCTCGTATGGATCCTGTCGGTGCCGAACGCAGTGGTGTTCGCCGGGCTCGTGCCGCGGCTGATGCGATGCCCGGTGGTACTCGACGTGCGCGACCCGATGCCGGAGTTCTTCCAGTCGCGGTACGGGATTCCACAGGACTCGCCGTGGATGTCGTTGCTCCGGCTCGAGGAGTCGATCTCGTGCCGCTTCGCGTCCCACGTCGTGACGGTGCACGAGACGTTGCGCGAGACGTTGCTGCGCACGGGCGTGAAGCGCGAGCGGACGAGCGTGGTGATGAACGCGCCCGACCTGTCGGTGCTCGCGGACGCCGCGACGTGGCGCGCACAACGCGACCCGGCGGACCGGACGTTGCTGTACGCCGGCACGGTAGCGTCGCGCTACGGCGTCGCGAACGCCGTCGAAGCGGTCGCGCGGCTCCAGGACGAGATCCCGGGCATCCGCTTGCGCGTGATCGGGGACGGCGATCACGTGCGCGGCCTCATCCAGCTCGCGCGCAAGCTGCGCGTGACCGAGCGCGTGCACTTCGACGGGCCCGTGCCGTTCACCGAGATCCCGCACGCGATCGCGTCCTCGTGGGCCGGCGTGCAGCCGCATCGCATGGATCCGCTCATGGCGTTCTCGCTCTCGACGAAGGTGATCGAGTGGTGCGCGCTCGGGCTCCCCGTCGTCGTGAGCCGCACGCCGGCGGTGCGCGACACCTTCTCCGGCGACGAGGTGTGGTTCATGGAGCCGGGCTCCGTCGACGACCTCTGCGAGCGCTTGCGCGAGATCGACAAGGACCCGGATCTCGCACGCCGGCGCGCCGAGCGTGCGCGTGCGGCCGCCATGGAGCGATTCGATTGGAGCCGGGAGAAGCAGCGGCTGCTGGAGCTCGTCTATCGGCTCGCACGCTAGCGCCGCCGCTTTTTGCCGCGTGGAGCGCGCGCCCCGATGCCGGTACGCTTTGGGACCACAGTGAAGATCGCAAACGTCGTCGGAGCGCGTCCCCAGTTCATCAAGGCGGCCGCGGTATGCCGTGTGCTTCGTGCGCGCGAAGGCGTCACCGACCTGCTCGTCCATACCGGGCAGCACTACGACTTCGGCATGTCGGACGTGTTCTTCGAGCAGCTTTCGTTGCCGCAGCCCGACCGGTATCTCGGCGTGGGCAGCGGCTCGCACGGCGCGCAAACCGCGGCGATGCTCGTCGCACTCGAAGAGGTCGTCGTGGCAGAGAAGCCCGACCTCGTCCTGGTGTACGGGGACACCAACACGACGCTCGCCGCGGCGCTCGCGGCCGCGAAGCTGCACGTGCCGGTAGGCCACGTCGAGGCGGGGCTGCGTTCGTTCAACCGCGAGATGCCTGAGGAGATCAACCGCGTCGTCGCCGACCACCTGAGCGCGCTGCTGTTCTGCCCGACCCAGGTCGCCGTCGACAACCTGCGCACGGAAGGAATCGAACGTGGCGTGCACATGGTCGGCGACGTGATGAACGACGTGCTGCAACTCTCGCTCGCGCACAAGCGCGACGCCGCCCTCGGTGACGCGGGCGTGACCCCCGGCGACTATTACTTGATGACGCTGCACCGCGCCTCGAACACCGACGATCCCGCGCGCCTCGAAGCGATCGTGCGCGCGGTGGGCAAGCTCGATCACGTGGTCGTCTTCCCGGTCCACCCGCGCACGCGCAAGGCGCTCGAGAGCGCGGGCATCAAGCCCGACGAGCGTGTGCGCGTCGTCGACCCGGCCGGCTACTTCGACTTCCTCGCGCTGCAAGCGAGCGCCAAGGCGATCCTCACCGACTCGGGCGGCGTGCAGAAGGAGGCGTACATGCTCGGCGTGCCGTGCATCACGCTCCGCGAGGAGACGGAATGGACCGAGACCGTCGACGCCGGCTGGAACGTGCTCGTGGGCGCCGACGCGGAAAAGATCATCGCGGCGGCCGAACGCACGCCGCCCGTTGCAAGGCCCGACCTGTACGGCGACGGCCACGCCGCCGAATGCATCGCCGACTTGATGCAGGGGCTGTTCGCGTGATCCCGATCGCGCGACCGCAGATCGGCGTGGAGGAAGAGGAGGCGGTGCTGCGCGTCGTCCGTTCGGGACGGCTCGCGCAAGGCCCCGAGGTGGAGGCGTTCGAAAAAGAGTTCGCGGCGCTGTGCGACGCACCCCACGCGATCGCGTGCGTGAACGGAACCGCGGCGTTGCACCTGTCGTTGCTCGCACACGACGTCGGTCCCGGCGACGAGGTGATCGTGCCGGCGTTCACCTTCGCAGCGAGCGGCAACGCGGTGCTGGCGTGCGGCGCCACCCCGGTGTTCTGCGACGTGCGCGAGGACGACTTCTGCATTGACACCGACGATGCGGCGTCGCGCGTCACGTCCCACACGAAGGCGATTATGCCGGTGCACCTGTACGGCCAGGTGTCGGACATGGATGCGGTCCGCGGCCTTGCAACGGCGCATTCGCTGGTGGTCGTCGAGGACGCGTGCCAGGCGCACGGCGCGGCGCTGAACGGGCGCAAGGCGGGCTCGTTCGCGACGGCGTCGTTCTCGCTCTACGCGACGAAGAACATGACGAGCGGAGAGGGCGGCGTCGTGACGGCGCAGGACGACGAGATCGCGTCGCGGCTCCGGTTGTTGCGCAACCACGGCATGCCGGAGCGCTACGTGCACACGACGTTCGGGATGAACCTTCGCATGACGGAACTGCTCGCCGCCATCGCGCGCGTGCAGCTCTCGAAGCTCGAAGCGGGCAACGCGAGGCGCCGGGAGAACGCGGCGTATTACGACGCGTCCCTCAAGGGCATCGACGGGCTGATCCTCCCGCGGGCGTTGCCCGGGCGCGAGCACGTCTGGCACCAGTACACCGTGCGCATCGCGCGTGGGCGGCGCGAAGCGGTGCGTCGGTGGCTCGCGGAGAACGGCGTGGGCGCGGAGGTCTACTACCCCACCCCGGTCCACCGGCAGCAGTCGTTCTCGGGCGGGGGGAGCCGTGCCGAGCTTCCCGTCGCCGAGCGCCTCGCCGCCGAGGTGCTCTCCATTCCCATCTACCCGGCGTTGACCGAAGAGGAGCGCGAAACTGTGGCAACGAAACTCGTGCAGGCGATGAAGGAGGCGAGATGAGCGATCCGCGGGTTGCGGTCGTTGGTCTCGGCAAGGTCGGGCTCCCGCTGGCGGTCCGCTACGCGCTCGCCGGATTGCGCGTGACCGGCTGCGACGTCTCGGCCGAGCGCGTCTCGGAGATCAACGCGGGAACGAACCCGATCGCGGGCGAAGGCGGGCTCGACGAAGCGATCCCGAAGCTCGTGGCCGAGGGCGCGCTCGTCGCCACCACCGACACCGCCGGCGCGGTTCGCGACGCCGACGTCGTCATCGTCATCGTGCCGTTGCTCGCACGCGGTCACGGGCAGCTGGACTTCGCGAGCCTCGAAGCCGCAACCGACTCGGTCGCGGCCGGCGCGCACGACGGGCTCACCGTGATCTACGAGACGACGCTGCCGGTCGGGACGACGCGGCGCTTCTCCGAGCGGCTCGCCGCCGGAAGCGGCCTGACCCCGGGCACACAGGTGTTCGTCGCGTTCAGCCCCGAGCGCGTGTACTCCGGTCGCATCCTCCAGGATCTCGAGGCGTACCCGAAGATCGTGGGCGGCGTGGACGCCGAGAGCGGCCGGCGCGCGCGCGCGTTCTACGAGCGCGTGCTGCCCGGCGTCGACGTGGTGGACGTCGCGAACGCCGAGGCTGCGGAATTGGTGAAGCTCGCGGAGACGACGTATCGCGACATCAACATCGCGTACGCGAACGAGCTGGCGCGGTACGCGGACCAGCGCGGCATCGACGTCGACGAGGTGATCCGGCTCGCGAACACGCAGCCGTTCAGCCACGTCCACGCACCCGGCGTGGGCGTCGGCGGCCACTGCATCCCGCACTACCCGCACTTCCTGTTGTTCGACAGCGCGGGGAGCGAGTTGATCCGCCTGGCGCGCGTGATCAACGACGGCCAGCCGGCGTGGGTCGCGCAACGCCTCGAAGAGGTGGCCGGCACGCTCGACGGCAAGCGCGTGCTGGTGCTCGGCGTGTCGTATCGCGAGAACGTCAAGGAGGTCACGTCGAGCCCCGGCGTCGATCTCATCAAGCTGCTCCCGGGCATGGGCGCGCGCGTCTTCGCGAACGATCCGTACTTCTCCGAGGACGAGATACGCGCGTTCGGCGCCGAGCCGGCTTCGCTGGAGCAGATCGGCGAGTTCGACGCCGTGATCGTGCAGGCCGCGCACGACGAGTACGGCTCGATCGAGTGGGAACGGCTGAAACCCGGACAGGTCGTGTGCGACGGACGCAACGTGCTCGATCCCGCACGCATCACCGCCGCGGGCGCCACCTACCTCGGCGTGGGAAAGGCGTTGCGGAAACCGTGAGCGAGCCGCTGCGCGTCGCCGTCGTCGGCCTCGGCATGATGGGCCGGCACCATGCACGCGTGTGGAACGAGCTTGGAGACGACGTGGACCTCGTCGCAGTGAGCGACATCGACGGAGGAACGGTCGACCGCATCACGCGCGGACGCAACCTGACCGGCTACACGGACTTCACGCAGATGTTCGATGACGCGAAGCCGGATGCGATCTCGGTCGTCGTCCCGACGAATCAGCACGAGGAGGTCGCGGTCGCGGCGATGGAGCGCGGCATCGCGGTGCTCATCGAGAAGCCCCTCGGTCCCGACGGCCATAGCGCGCGCCGCATCATCGAGTGCGCGGCGAGAACGAAGTGCGTTGCGACCGTGGGCCACATCGAGCGCTTCAACCCTGCGGTGCTCGAATTGGAGCGGCGGCTGACCGAGAACCCCCTCGGCAGGATCTTTCAGATCAAGTCGCGCCGCACCGGCCCGATGGCCGTGCGCATCCGAGACGTCGGCGTGACCACCGACCTCGCGACGCACGACATCGACATCATCCGGCAGGTCGTCGGCGAGCCGATCGTGCGCGTATACGCGGAGACCGCGCAACGCGTGCACTCGTCGCGCGAGGACCTCTTCACGGGACTGTTTAGGTTCGCCAACGACGTCGTCGGGCTGCTCGACATCAACTGGCTGACGCCGACGAAGATTCGCGAGCTGTCGGTCGCCGGCGAGCGTGGCATGTTCGTCGTCGACTACCTCGAGCAGAACCTCGCGTTCTACGAGAACTCCGAGGCCGACCCCGGGTTCGACGCGCTCGCGAAGGTGAGCGGGGTGAGCGAGGGCAACATGATCCGCTACGCGATCAACCGCGTCGAGCCGTTGCGCGCGGAGCTGCTCGCGTTCGCGGCGGCGGTCCGCGGCGAGCGTCCGGTAGGCGTGAGCCTGACGGACGGGCTCATGGCCGTCCTGCTCGCCGAGACTGCATTGGAGTCCGCCGCGACCGGACGCGCCATCAACGTCGACGAGGAAGCGATGCTCGCGCGAGGCCCCGGAACGTAGATGCCACACGACCCGCGCGTCGCCGAACGCCGCGAGTGGCTCGCACAGCACGCACGAGGACGCACGCTCGTGCTCGGTTGCGGCGACGGGCGGCTCCTCGCCGAGCTCGCCGTGCGCGGCATCGAGGTCGCCGGCGTGGAGCCCGACGCCTCACGGCTCGCGGTCGCGCGCCTGTCCTTGGAGAACACCGGCGCGAGCGCCGATCTGGTCGCGAGCGCCGACCCGCTTCCGTACGAGGACGCGACGTTTGCGTCCGTGCTCATGGAGCGGTTGCCGCGCGAGCACGCGGATCGCTGGTTGCACGAGGCCGCGCGCGTGCTGGCCGCGGACGGCACGCTCGCTGTTGCGAGTCCGTTAGGAGCGGACGGGTGGTATCCGGCCGCGCTGTACACCATCGTGTCGGCGCACCTCGGCGTGCGTTCGATCGACGCTGCCCGCGGTTCGCTGCTCATGGTTGCCGGTCACGGCGCCGCCGCCGCCGATCCCGCAACGGTGCTCGAGCAGATCGCCGCACAGCTCGAGCACGCGCTCGTCGCCGCAGAGCAAGAGGTGCGCGCGGCTGCGGCCGAGCACGCCGCCGACCACGACCGGCTGACCCAGCGGGTGGCCGATCTGAGCGCCGAGGCGCGCGGCCTCTACGAGCAGCGCGACGCGTTGCGCGAGGCGGTAGAGCGACTTCGCGAAGAGGCGATCGCCGCGAAGGAAGAGCTGAAGACCTATGGACGCAGCGTGCGGATCGTGCGGGCGCTCGAACGAGCGACGAAGAACCCACGCGGCCTCGCGAAGACCGTGCGCGCGGCGCGGCGGCGCCGCGCGACCGCTCCCGTGGCAAAGAAACCCGCGCCTGCAGCGCAACCCGTTGCACAACCCACATCGCAACCGGCCGGACTGCCCAAGCCGCAAACCCGAACCCGCCTCGACGCGTTGCGCGTCGCCCTCATCGCCGACGACCGGCTGCGGCTCGGGCTCATGCCCGAGTGCGAGGTCGTTACGTTCCGACCCGACAACGGACAACAGATGTTGGAGGCGAGCCGGCCGCACCTCTTGCTCGTCGAGTCCGCGTCGCGCGGCAACGACGGCGCGTGGCAGTACCGCATCGGGTGGACCACGCATCCCGATTTCTTCGGCCTGCGCGATCTCACGAACGTCGTGGAGTGGTGCCGCGCAAACGGCGTCCCCACAATGTTCTGGAACACCGACGCGCGATACGGAGACCGCTATCTCGATGCCGCGCGTCTGTTCGACCACGTGTTCACGACCGACCCTGCGTGGGCCGATCTCTTCGCAACCACCGACGATCGCCGCGCACCCACCGCGGAGCTGCTCGCGCACGCGATTCAGCCGCGCCTGCACAACCCCGCCGGTGCGCCGCCGAAGCGCCGCGGAGAAGCCGCGTTCGTGGGATCGTTTCCGCCCGACGCGTCGCTGGAGTGGCGCACGAGCGTGGAAGCGCTCCTCGACGACGCGCGTGTGCGCGGCCTCGTCGTCTACGACCCGCTCGCCGGAGACGATGAGCGTTCGCGGTTCCCCGACCGGTTCTTGTCCCACATGGCGGAGGCCGTTTCGTACGCCGGCCTGGCCGACGTGCTGCGGTCGCACGCCGTGG
>JBIOWR010000088.1:0-17788 GCA_044868775.1 Actinomycetota bacterium | reverse complement strand
GATGCCTCCGAGCACGACCGCCGACAGCACGAAGATCGAGATCAGGAACTGGAACGACTCCGGCGACACGAACCCGACGCGCGCGCCGTAGATCATGCCGCCGAACGTCGCCGTGCACGCGCCGATGGCGAACGCCCACAGCTTGTACTTCAGCGTCGGCACGCCCATCGCCTCGGCCGCGACCTCGTCCTCGCGGATCGCGGCCCACGCGCGTCCGACGCGCGAGCGGTTGAGCCGGCGTATGAGGATCACGAACACCGCAACGAACAGCGTGATCAGCACGTAGTACGGCGTGATGTCCACACCGAAGCTCTTGCCGAAGAACGACGCGGTCGGGATGTCGGTGATGCCTTTCGCGCCGCGCGTCACGCCTTCGAGGTTCTCGGCGACGATGCGCACGATCTCACCGAAGCCGAGCGTGACGATCGCCAGGTAGTCACCGCGCAACCGCAGCGTCGGGCCGCCGAGCAACACGCCGGTGACGAGCGCGATCACGAGCCCGATGGGCAGGATCGCCCAGAAGTTGAGATCGATCGGGAGCTGCAACGGTCCCGCGTTCGACAGGATGCCGACCGTGTACGCGCCCACGGCGAAGAACGCCACGTAGCCGAGGTCGAGCAAGCCCGCGAGACCCACGACGATGTTGAGGCCCATCGACATCAGCGCGAAGTAGCCGACGAGGAACCCGAGCTCCTCCTTGGCCGGGTCGAGCGGGATCACGAGCAGCAAGCACCCGCCGAAGAACCCGAGATAGCCGGCCGGGAACGCCCAGCGCTCGTTGCGGTCGTAGTAGTCGCGCACGCGGTCGCCGAACAGCCGGTCGAGGAACGTCCACAGGTACACCAGGAACCCGATCCACCCGAGCACGAGCAATCCCTTGCCGGTGGCGCTGTCCACGTACAGCAGCGTGAGCACGACGAGCAGCGCGGCGAGGAAGAGGACACGCCACCAGGTTCGCAGGAACTCCCTCACGCCTTCTCCCCCGTCCCCTCGCCGAGCAGGCCGGTCGGCCGGAACATCAGCACGAGCACGAGCACCGTGAACGCGATGACGTTCTTCCACGCGTCGCCGAAGCATCCGGCTCCCACGTTCTCCATGATGCCGAGCGCGAGGCCGCCGACGAGCGCGCCGCGGATGTTGCCGATGCCGCCGAGCACCGCGGCGGTGAACGCTTTGATGCCGGGGATGAACCCGATGTCGAATCGCGTGTTGAAGCGCAGCGTGTACAGCACGCCGGCGACGCCCGCGAGCAAGCCGCCGACGAGGAAGGTCACCGTGATGATCTTGTTGATGTCGACGCCCATCAATTCGGAGGTCTCGGCGTCTTGCGCGACGGCGCGGATTCCCTTGCCGATGCGCGTGCGCTGCACGAGGAAGTCCAGTCCCACGAGCATCGCGATCATCGCGCCGAACACGAGCAAGTCGTGGTTGGTGACGCGCACGTCGCCGAACTGGAACACCGGGTACGGGTCCCACGTCGGCGGATAGTTCTCGTAGCCGCGGCCGCGCCACACGAGCACGATCGCTTGCATGAACAGCGACGCGCCGATCGCAGCGATGAGATACGACAAGCGCGTCGCGCCGCGCCGGCGCAGCGGCCGGTACGCGAACCGCTCGAGCAGGATCGCCGACAAGCCCGCCAGCAACGCGCCGGGGATCACGGCCGCGAACAGCATCCACGGCGCGCCGATCCCGGTGCTGCCGCCGGCGAACGCGTTGATCGTCAGCAGCCCGCCGATCGTGCCGAACATGAAGACTTCGGAGTGCGCGAAGTTGATGAGCTGGAGCACGCCGTACACGAGCGTGTACCCGAGCGCGATCAGCGCGTAGATGGACCCGGAGCTGAGCCCGCCCACGAGCCGCAGCGGCAAGCCGCCGGTGACGTTCACGCACTCCGGCCCGAAGAACAGGTAGTACAGCAAGAGCGCGAGGACGACGCCGGTCACGATGCGCTTCCGGCTTCGGGACGACGCCGACCTCAACGCCTGCATGCGCGAGCTCCGTGGGGCAAAATGAGAGGGGCCGCTCTCGCGGCCCCTCTCACACCTTCATCAGGCGGCGAACTTCTGGATGGGCCCGAGCAGCACGATCTTGCCGCTCTTGATCCCGTAGACGTTCACGCCCTTGTCCTGCACCTCGTGCAGGAGCTTCGCATCCGTCGTCCAGTTGAACGTCTTCGTCAGACCCTTGTAGTCCTTCAGGTCCGTGACGCCCTTCAGAACGCACGCGCGTGTGACGCCGTCGCCACACTCGCTGACGACCTTGATGAAGATCTGCGCGACGTCGTACGCCTCCGCTGCGTAGATGTCCGGTGCGATCCCGTACTTCGCCTTGTAGTCCGCGGCGAACTTCTGTGCGCCGGCGTCCGACGAGACGTTCGGGTCGAGACACGGACACGTGAACAGAGCGCCTTCACCGGCCGTGCCGGCGTCGGGGTAGAACTTCGTCGACTTCGATCCGTCTCCCGACACGAACGAAGCCTTCAGCCCCTTCTGGCGCATCTGCTTCACGATGATCGACGCTTGCGGCTGGTAGCCGCCGTAGAACACGCCGTCGGGGTCCTTGGTGATGAGCGTGTCGACCAGCGACGTGTAATCGGTCGCGGGCGCAACGCTCTCCTTGGACACGACGGTGACGCCGGCCTTCGTCAGCTCGGTGTTGACGATGTCGGCGAGACCTTGACCGTATGCCGACTTGTCGTCGATGACCGCGACCGTCTTGCACTTCATCGCGCTCACCATCAGCTTGCCGGCCGCTGCGGCCTGGTCGGTGTCGCCTCCGACGCTGCGGAAGAAGGTCTTGTAACCCTTCGTCGTGAGGTCGGCGCGCGTCGCCGATTGCGTGACGTGCGTGAGCCCGGCTTGCGAGAACAGCGGCTGCACCGCCGAGGTCTCGCCCGAGAATGCGGGGCCGATCACGCCCATGACCGTGGCGTCGCCGATCAGCCGCTGCGCGAGCGCGGGCGCCGTCGACGGGTTCGCTTCCTTGTTGTCGAGGTCGAACAGCGTGATGTTGGCCTCCCCCGCGGCCTTCGCCTGCTCGAAGGCGAGGCGTGCCGCGTTGCGACCCGGCACCACGAGTGAGGAGTTGGAGCCGGTGAGGTCTCCGATGAAGCCGATCTTGATGGCCTTCGTGGACTTGCCGAGCACACGCGTGACGTTGAACGCCGCCGCGGCTTGCACCGACGTGCCGCGGCTCGCGCCGAGCGCGGACAGCACGGTGTTCGCGCCCGAGCAGCCGCCTTCGGCCGCCGTGGTGTCCTCCTTCTTGGAGCACGCGGCCCCGACGAGGGCGAGCGCCGTCATCACCGCGATCACGGCAAGTGCTTTCCGTCTTGCCATACCTCCTCCTTCCCCACACGAGCCCTTCCGGCTATCGGCCGGGTCGGGCACCACAAAAGCAGGAGCCTGGTTCGAAGCGGCACTAGGCTACAACGGAGACCCCGAAATCGCCCGGACGTAGGTGACCACCAGCGCAAACGCTTCTTCTGGTGGCCGTGGGGTCTCAGGCCGGGTCGAGGCGCCCGTCGAGAATGCGATCGGCCACGTCGCGCATCGTCACGCGGTGCCGCATCGCGGCGCGCTGCAAGAACCGGAACGCGTCGGACTCCGACATTTTGTAGCGGTCCATCAGCACGCCCTTCGCGCGGTCGATCGTCTTGCGCGCCTCCAAGCGTTCGGTAAGGTCGCCGACCTCGTCCTCCAGCGCGGCCAGTTGCTGATACCGGCCCACCGCGATCTCGATCGCGGGGAGCAGATCGGACTTCTGGAACGGCTTCACGAGGTAGCCCATCGCGCCGGCCGCCGACGCTTCGGCGACGAGGTCGCGCTGGGAGTACGCGGTGAGGATCAGCACCGGTGCGATGCGATCCTGGGAGATCTCGCGCGCGGCCGACAGCCCGTCGCGCCCGGGCATCTTGATGTCGAGGATCACCAGCGCCGGGCGCTGCTCGCGCGCGACGCGCACCGCGGCGTCGCCGTCGGTCGCCTCCACGACGTCGTAGCCCTCCTCCTCCAGCATCTCGCGGAGGTCCATGCGGATGATCGGCTCGTCCTCGGCGATCAGCACGCGCGGCCGTTCCTCGCTCATGCTCAACGCGCCGGCTCGTCCAGCAGGCGCTCCAGCAAGTCGTCCTGCTCCTTGCGCAGCGCTTCGAGGCCGGAAACCGCTTCCGCGTGCGACCGCCGCATGCGCTCGACGTCGCCGCGCGCCTCGCGATACTCCCGGTCGGCGAGCGGCGTCTCGGACACGACCGCGCGGATGCGCGCGTCCTCCGCGACCTCCTCGAGGTAGGTGAGCTGCTCCTCGAGGATGCGCAGCGCGGTGCGCGCCTCCGCGATCTCCGCCGAGAGCTGGGTGAGCCTTTCGTGGACGTTCATCTCTGGAGGCACCAGTGTGACACAGCACCGGCGGCAAACCCCGCGCGGGCGTCGAGGCGCGCACGCACTCCAAGAAAAAAGGAGGGCAGGGAGGGTACGGGGTTGCCCCTCCCTGCCGGGGGATGTCGCGGCGGCCGGGGAGCCGCCGTACCCACAAAAGCGCCCGGCGCGCGGTCCCGGCTACGGCCTTAGCGAATTCTTTGCCGCTAGCCGACGCTTTCCCGTTTTGCCACCGCTCGTCCCACCGCGGCCAGAACGTCCTCGGAGCGGAACGGCTTCGCCACGTAGCTCGCGCCGAACTCCCGGGCCCGCGCCGGGGAGGACGCGCTCACGTGCGCAGTGACCACGACGACCCGGCCGGTGTCGAACGACCGCCGCGCGCGGATCTGCTCGAGGAACTCCCATCCGTCCGCGCCCGGCAGCCCGATGTCGAGCAGGATGGCGTCGAGCGCCTCGGCCGCGACCACCTGATGGGCGCGCTCCGCCGACTCGGCGTCGAGCACCTCGTAGCCTTCGAGCTCCAGGATCATCTTCAGCGTGAGGACGATGTCTGGCTCGTCGTCGACGATCAGCACGCGCGTCATGCCACCTCCCGGAGCCGGAGCGAGAACCGCGCGCCGTGCGGCTGGTTGGGCTCGTACCACACCTCGCCGCCGAAGGTCTCCACGAGCCGCCGCACGATCACGAGCCCGAGCCCGGAGCCGTGCATCCGCCGCGAGTCCGGCCCGCGCGTGAACGGGTCGAATAGATGCGGGACCAGATCGGGCGGCACGCCCGGGCCGTCGTCGGCAATCGTGAGCACGAGCGACCCGCCGGCGTCCCGCGCTTCGAGGCGCACGTGCTCGCCGCCGTAGCGATACGCGTTCGTGTACATGTTGACGAGCACTTGGTCGAGGCGCATCGGGTCGGCCATCACCTCGACCGCGTCGGGCAGCGCGATCTCCACGACCTTTCCGTCGGGAGGCGGCGCGGCTTCGAGCGCGCGCATGGCCGCGAGCGCGAGCGGAACCGCTTGCAGCTCGACCGCCTCGGCCGCCTCTTGCTCCAGCACGGTGAGGTCGAGGAGGTTGTCGATGAGGATGCGAACGCGCTCTACCTGGCGCGAGAGCGCGTTGAAGCCTTCCTCGAGCTGGTGCTGGGTCATGGCGTCGCGATGCGTCGCGAGCATCGAGGCGATGCCGTTGACGACCGCGAGCGGCGTGCGCAGCTCGTGCGCCGCGTTGACGATGAACGTGCGCCGGCCGAGGTCGAGGCGACGCAGCTCTTGCTCGGAGCGCTTGCGCTCGGTGATGTCGCGAATGATGGAGATCGTGCGCACGCCGGCGTTGCCGCTCGTGATGAACTTCTGCGCGACCTCCACGTCGATGCGGCGGCCGTCCTTGCGGATCATCTCCGACTCGTAGTGGTCCGGGAAGGTCTCGCCGAGCGCGCGGCGGCGAATGCGGTCGGCCACCATCTCCTTCGCGGCCGGGGTCCCGAGGTCCACGATCGATGGGAGCGCTTTCAGCTCCTCGAGCGAGTAGCCGCTGAGACGGGAATATGCGTCGTTCGCGTAGACGACTTTGAGCTTCTCGACGACGAGAAACCCCTCGCCGAGGTCGCTCACGGTTTGCAGGAGGTTCTCGTAGCTCGATCGCTCGGCGGCGAGCGCTTCCACCAGCCGCACCCGGTCGAGCGCGATCGCGAGCGAGCTTGCGTACTCGCGCAGGCGCGCGATCTCGTCCATGCCGAACAGCGGCGTGTAGGGACCGGAGACCACGATGATCGAGCCCGGGCCGCGCTCCATCGGGAGCGGAACGATGATCGTGTTGTGCTGCAGCGGCCGCGCCGCGGCGCTTTCGCTCGGGCTCGGGCTCGGGCTCACGCGATGCGCCGCAGCGACGTCGCCGCGCATCGCGAGGACGCGGCCGTCGCTGTCGATGACCGTCCCGGCGTCGGCGCCGAGCAGGCGCGTCGCCCATTCGAGACCGCGCTCGGCGATGACCGATGGCGTCTCGGTGAACGGAAGGAGGTCTTGCATGCTCCGGCGGAGCGCTTCTTCTTCGTGCTGGCGCCAGAACCGGCGCAACCACGCCGGTGGGGTGAACGCGGCGAACAAGAGCGGGATGAGCGCGATGGAGAAGATCTGATACACGAGCGCCTTGCCGGGGCTCGGGTCGTGCGTGCCGGCGGAGAGCACGAGCGCGAGCAGCGCAACGACCGAGCCGTACGCGACGCTCAGCGCGCGCAGGCGGCTGCGCTGCACGGCGGGACGCCCTCGGGCTGCGATCCAGAACCGAACGATCGGCTCGCAGCAACACGCCGTCCACGTGACCACGAGCACCCAGAGCGCAACGATGTCCGGCGTGTTGAAGTGCGCCGACGGGCTCATCGGGATGCGCACGATGATTCCCGTGACCGCCGCGGCGCACACCGCGACGAACGCCGCGCGCACGACGCGCCGCGACAACGGAAGCAGCTCGTGACGAACGAGCAGCAGCCCGAAGCCCGATGCGAGAAAAGCGAGCACGCTGAGATCGTTGAAGATGCTGTAGCGGAACTCCGTCAGCTCCGCCAGGCGCGCGAGGCCCGCGATCGATCCCAGCATCGCGACGCTGAAGGAGAACAGCAGCCAGGTACGTTCGCGCAGCGTTCTCCACTTGCGATACGTGATCGCACTGAGGAGGAGAAACAGCCCTGCGACGGCATACTGCAACGAAACAGTAGCGATCGTCACAGCCTGAATGTACGGTCCGTTTCCCGGACGGGTCTATGGCGCGAACGCACTAGTGCCTCGTCCGGAAACCTGCGTTTTCTGGCGGTTCACCCACACGCGAACGCGGTTCACGCACGCACGCGCGCCTCGCGTGCACGCCTCGCGCGCACGCCTCGCGCGGACGCCTTCAGATCGCGGCGATCGAGCGGAGCCGCTGGCGTGCGCCGAACCGCGGCGCACCCAAGCCGGACGCTTCCAGCAACCGGATCGCTCGTGCGCGCTGCCCGCGATACGGCTCCAAGAGCTCGAGCATCCGCGCATCGTCGGCGCGCGGCTCGCCGGCGAGCGCCCACGCGACGAGATGCGGCAAGTGATAGTCGCCCACGCTCACCGCGTCGGGATCGCCGAGCGCGACACGCGCCACCTCCGCGGCCGTCCACGCACCCACGCCGGGGATCGCGCGCAGCCGGCGATATGCGTCCGCGATCGGCAGCGACTTCGCCTCTTCGAGCCGCTTGGCGTTCGCGCACACACGGCGGATCGTGTCGGCGCGCCGACGTTCGATGCCGAGCGGATGGAACGCCTCGTACGGCAGGGCCGCGAGCCGCTCCGGTTCGGGCGGGATCCATAAGGGGACCGGGCGCCGGGAGGCCGAAGCGACGCACGAGACGCGCGTACGATCGGAACGCCTCGGAGCCGGCAACCTTCTGCTCGATCACGGACGGAACCAGCGCTTCGATCACGTTGTCGGTGCGCGGCTGACGCATGCCGCGTAGCCGGCGATGCAAGTCGCGGATCAGCGCATGCGCCGGACGGAACGCGTCCACGTCGTCACCGCTCCCCGCGAGCGCCGGCGCCCGCGCGAGCGCACAGTCCGCACCGGGTCCCCACGCGCACGCCTCCACAAATCTGTCTCGCATGCGCAGATGCATCGTCGCCGGACCGTCCGGGGTTCGCGTCGCGCGCCAGAACGCTCCCCCACCGAGGTGGCTGGTCGGATCGACGCCGCCGCGCCGCAACGGCGCGAGCGTGAGCACGAGATCGAACGGCGACCCGGGATCGAACACGTATCGTTTCATCGCGCACCACCGTACAACAGGGGTGCGACAAAAACCCGGTCAGAGAACGGAGCGCAAGATCAATCGCAACACGAACGGAATGATGATCAACGCGGCATACGCGGCGACGCGCCACCCGCGCAGCGGCTTTGGCACGCGCAAGCCTTCGTCCAGCACGTCGGCGGCGCTCACCTGACGCACCACTCCCCACGGATCGAACGCGGCCGCCGCGAGCTCCGGGGACTCCACCCGCGCCATGAAGCCGCGAATCGTGCGGCCCCCGAGGAAGAACCCGCATCGCGCACCGATCTGAAAACCGAGCGGAGCGCGCGGCGTCTTCAGCGGCCGGTGAAAGATCACGGCGACGTTGGGCACGTCCTCCGCGTTCACGCGAAGCACATGCAGCGCGGTCCCGCCGTGGCCGAACAAGTGCGCATCGCCGTCGATACCCGGGAGCGCGTTCGCACCGCGCGGCCACGAGTCGGATGGGACGGTGGGACCGGTCGTGCCGGTCGGATGCGGATGGTCGCGCGGCTCCCACGGCGGGCGGTGATGCTGATCGAGCGCGTCGGCAAAGGCGTCGTCGGGGAGCGCTCCCACAACCGGAAAGCGTTTGTTGTTGTGGAACCATTGTGTCGGCCGGTCGTCGATCGCCACGACGCGAACGAGATCGCGCGAGACGACGAGCGGGTGCTTGAAGCCCGGATACGTGACAGACGCGGCGGTGGGCGTGACGTCGATCGCGGGGTCGTGTCGCCAGTCGCGCAGGATGATCACGCCCATGACGATGCCTCCGACGGTGACGACCGAGCCGCAGACGGCGGCGAACACCACGTCTCCCGATCGGTCGCCGCCTCCGAGCATGGAGAAGAAGGCGAAGAGCAGCATGAGGCCGAAGAAGACGGCCGGGCCTCCGACGATGCCGCCGAGGGCGTAAAGGATCGCCATCGTGCGGGCGAACTTCGGGCCCGACCCTCGGACCAAGCGGATGCGCGCGGCGGGCGGCGCGCCGGCGACGCGATCCGGCGGCGCGCCCGCGACTCGATCCGGCGGCGCCTCGGCCACGCGGGGCGAGAGCGACGCGACGCGTACGAAGTAGCCGAGGTCCTGTCCGCTTTGCCGTCCCATGAACGGTTTCATCGGTTCGCGGGCGCCGGAGCTTGAAAAGGTGCCGAGCGCGGGACGGGCGGCGCCGTCATGCGCGCGGCGGGGCGTGCCGTCATGCGCGCGGCGCGGCGTGCCGAATAATCCGGCAAGCCCGGCGAACCCGGAATGCGAGCGGGTGCGGATCGCGATAACGTCACTGCTCTATGCGCTATCAGTGCCGCAGCTGCGAGCTGGTCATCAAGGAGGTCGTCGCGTTCTGCCCCCGGTGCGGACGCCCGACGGCGCATGCGTCTCCCGACGAGGTGCGCGAGTTCGAGCTTACGCAATGGAGGCAGCATCAATCCGGCGAGACGCGGACGGCGGCCGGCGCACCGGCGCGCGAGGTCACGCCGCACGCGAAGGTGGCCGTCGTGCACACGCGCCGGCCGACGAGCAAGACGAGCAAGCCCAAGCGCGATCGCTCAAGAGGACGCAAGCAACCCTCGGCGCTCCAAGCGGTATTGAAGCAGCGCGAGCCGGAGCCTACGCCGGTGGACCCCGACGACCCCTTCCACTACACGGCGTGCACGAGCTGCTCCAAGACTGATTGGCTGTTGCGCACCGGGCGCAACGAGGACGAAACCTGGCGCTACTGGTGCGTGCGCTGCAGCCGCAGCCTCAAGACCGACGCGCTCATCCCGCACGGGCGCAAGCCGTTCCTGGCGGCAGGCGGGGTACTCACGACCCTCGCCGTTATCGCAGCGGTGCTCTAACCCGACGCGCCGCCGCCGACATCCACGGCGGATCCCAACCACGGTCGCTGTCTTCGATCACGGTTCCCGGCACGACGATCTCGTCGATCGCATCGAGCGTCGACGCGTCGAGACTCACGTCCGCGCCGGCGAGCAGATCGGTGAGCTGATCCATCGTGCGCGGCCCGATGATCGCGCTCGTCACAGCCGGATGCGCGAGCGTGAACGCCATGGAGAGATGCGTCAGCGACAGCCCGGCTTTGTCGGCAACCATGGACAACGAGTCGATGAGATCGAGCTTTCGCTGGTTCGCCGGACGGCTCGCGTCGTAGCGCGCGACGATAGGGCTTCCGCGCTCCGCGTACGTCACCGCCCGCGACTCCGGCGGCGCCGCCTCGCCCCGGCGGTAGCGTCCCGCGAGCCAGCCTCCCGCAAGCGGGCTCCACACGATCACGCCCATGTCGAAAAGGCGCGTGACCGGGAACACGTCGCGCTCCGCCTCGCGAACGAAGATCGAATACGGCGCTTGCTCGCACACGAACCGCTCCAACGCGCGCCGCTCCGACGCCCACTGCGCTTCCACGATCATCCATCCGGGGAACGTCGACGAGCCGGCGTAGCGCACCTTTCCCTGACGCACGAGGTCGGTGAGCGCGCCGAGCGTCTCGTCCACGGGTATCGACGGATCGGGCCGGTGCATCTGGTAGAGGTCGATGTGATCGGTGCCGAGCCGGCGCAGGCTGTCCTCGACCGCACGCATGATCCACAGTCGTGAGTTGCCCTTGTCGTTCGGGCCCGAGCCCATCGCGCCGTGCACCTTCGTCGCCAGCACCACGTCGTCGCGCCTCCCGCGGAGCGCGCGCCCGACGATCTCCTCGCATCGTCCTTCGGAGTACACGTCGGCGGTGTCGACGAAGTTGATGCCGGCGTCGAGCGCGGCGTGGATAATGCGAACGGAGTCGTCCTCGTCCTTGTTGCCCCAGGGGCCGAACATCATCGTCCCGAGGCAATACGCGCTGACGCGAACGCCGGTGCGGCCGAGCGTGCGAAATTCCATCAGTCCGTCGTGAGAACGACTTTGCCTTGCGCGCGCCGCTCGATGAGATCGTTCAGCGCGTCGGCAGCGCGCTCGAGCGGATACTTCGCGAAGACGTGCGTCTTCAACGTTCCGTCACGGAACCACGTGCGGAGCTGCGTGAGAAGTTGCTCGTAGCGCTCTGGATCGCGTTGCGCGAACGCTCCCCAGAACACGCCGACGATCGAGCAGCTCTTGAGCAGCACGAGGTTGAGCGGGATGCGCGGGATGTCGCCGGCCGCGAAGCCGATCACGAGGAAGCGTCCGTCCCAGCCGGTCGCACGAACGGCCGCTTCGGAGTACGCACCGCCGACCGGGTCGTACACGACGTCGGCGCCGTTGCCGCCGGTGAGCTGCTTCACGCGCTCCTTGAGATCCTCGGTCGCGTAGTTGATCAACTCGTCGGCGCCGTGCGCTTTGCAGAACGCGAGCTTCTCGTCGGTGGACGCAGCCGCGATCACGCGCGCTCCCATCGCCTTGCCGATCTCGAGCGCGGCAAAGCCCACGCCTCCTGCGGCGCCGAGCACGAGGAGCGTCTCGCCGGGTTGCAGCCTCGCGCGATCTTCCAGCGCGTAGTACGACGTGCCGTACGTCATCACGAACGAGCTTGCAGTGACGAAGTCCATGCCGTCGGGCAGCGGCACAAGCTGGTTGGGATACGTGACGACTTCTTCGGCGAACCCACCCCAGCCCGTGAACGCGATGACCGGGTCCCCCGGCTTGAACCCCGTGACACCGTCACCGGTTTCCTTCACGACACCGGCGATCTCACCGCCGGGAGAGAACGGCATCTCGGGCTGGAACTGATACTTCCCTTGGATGATCAGCGTGTCGGGGAAGTTGACGCCGCACGCCTTGACCTCGATGACGACCTGGCCGGGGCCGGCGGTGAGGTCCGGCACGTCTTCGACGACGAGGCTTTCCGGTGGACCGTATTGCTTGCAGAGAACTGCTCTCATGTCTCGGCTCTCCCCGTTTGGAGTTTTTCGCGCTCGCGCGCGGCGCGGACAGCGTACGAGAGAGCGCGCCCGTTCTGCGAAACGTGTTTACGGCCGGATCTTGTCGCCGCCGGTCTGGCGCACGAGCATCACGTCGACGACCGGCTGCGCGGCGTTGAGCGGAGCGTTGAGGTCGAGCGTGGGGCGGTCCTTGGGGTACGCGATCATGAGGAGCCCGTTCGCACCCGCCGCCGTCTCGAAGAAGTCGAGCACGCGGCGGTCGAACGGCGTCGGTGCGTTGAGCAGTCCCACGTTCTGCGGTCCGATGCAATACAGCCCGGACGTGCACACGCTCCCCGTGTGGAAGCCCGGCACGATGGTGAACAGCGAGAACGACGGCGTGGTGGCGGTGCCGTTCAACGTTTGCGCAACTTCGACGTTCCAGGTCGTGAGCGGACCGCCGAGGTCGGGGCTGCCGTTCGCCGCCGGGCGGCTCTCGCCGCCGACCGCGTAGAAGCTCACGTCGACCTTGCCGGTCGCGCCGGCCGTGACCCAAGGGAAGATCGCGGTTCGGCTCGCCGCGGAGATCTGTCGCTTCGGCGTCCAATTCAGAGCGGCGTTGATGGAACGCGAGTAGTACACCGTGCCGCCGCTCGGAGGAACCGGATAGATGAGGTCGCCCATGACCGGGCTCTCCGACCACGCGACGTAGACGTTGCCGGTTGCGTCGACGTCGAGCCCCGGCCAGAACAAGATGCGGCCTTCATACGTCGCGACGACGTGGCGCGTCCACGTCTCGCCGTTGTCGAGACTCTTTGCGACGCGAACCTGCGAATTGTTGACGTACGGTTGATAGAGCACGCCGTTCGCGCCGAACACGAGCGGGCCCGCCGTCGAGACATCTCCTGCGATCGAGTGCGGTCCGGTGAAGTTCTCGCCGCCGTTGGTGCTGACCCACGCAACCTCGCCGTTCTCGCACCGAGCGGCGTGCACGACGATGCCAGAGCCGCGGGCCGCCGTCCATTGCCGGTCGCACACGATGCCGGCTGCGTCGGGGCGCAGCTCGTAGCGGTGCTTCCACGTGACGCCTTGATCGGTGGAGACCGCGACCGGGATCGTCGTGTCGAGGCTGCCTCGCGCGAGGAGACCGGAGTGATACAGGACCCCGTTCGCGTCGACGGCGACGTCGGAGTCTCCGTCGTTGCTCGGCGACGGGCCGGTGCTCGCGCTCGGGAACCGCCGCAGCGCGAACGTGGACCCGCCGTTGCCCGAGAACCAGACGCCGTCCACTCCCGGAGCGACCGCGTACACGCGCTGGGCGTTGGACGGGTCGAGCGCTATGCCGGGCTCGCCGGTGAGCTGGTTGGTGGCGACCGTCACCGGCGTGCCAAAGGTCATCGTGGAAGCCGGGCTGAGCACCGGCGCCGCCAGCACGGCGGCCGCGAGCAGCAACGCTGCCAGCGCTCTCCGCACGATTTGTCCCCCTTGATCGGCCTTCGTGATCGCCCGACTCGCTACTTTTCCATTAGGGCGAGCGGGTGCGCAAGGGGTTGTTCCGATTGCGCCGAGTTACCGCTTCGGGCCGATGAACGCCTCCAGCCGCGCCACACTCTCTCGGCGAGCGATGGAGATGGAGTTGGGCCGGTTGTATCTCCACTCCACGCCGATGCGATCGCACGCCTCCCCGAACAGCCGGAGGATGTCGCGCGACTCGTTCGCGAAGAGATACCTCGTGTATGCGTAGCGCCGGTTCTTGACCTTGTTCGTAGCGCGGCACCCGTCGCTTTCGATCAAGCCCTTGACGAACGGCTCCGGGTGCGCGTCGACGATCGCTTGCTGCCACGGCTCGAGCACGATCGGCCGTGTGTGCTTCATGCCGGGACCGTGCTGGGGGAAGAGATGTGGCCAGTGCGTGGAGTAGGCGCTGACCGCAACACAATTGCCCGGGCGAGGAACGACGCGCACGCGATTGGGACGTAACGATGCGAGTCCGGTGCGCCATGATTCGATGATTCCCGGATAGCGGGTGCCACAGAAGAGTTGCAGCGAATATGCGCGACCGATCCTGACGATGTAGCCGTCACCCAAGTAGACGCCGAGCATGTACGCGTAGGTGGAGCCGTCGACTTCGCGTGCGCACGAATGGACGCCGTCGGTGAAAACGCAATTGCGCACCGACCTTGAATTCTTGCGACGACCTTTCGCCCAATTGGCAACGGTTCCTTTTGGGATTCCCGTTTGCGCAACGATCCGCCCATAGCTCAGGCCCCGGCGACGGAGTTGGCAAACGAGATCGAATTCGGCGAGTGGCCGGGTCATGGGCCACTCGCCGTTTGGTGCGGCCGGTGGGACTCGAACCCACACGCCCTTGCGGACAATGGATTTTGAATCCATCGCGTCATCCAGTTGCGCCACGGCCGCAAACGGTGCTGCAACAGTCTATCCGGAGTGCCCATGGAGCGAATCTAGCTTTCGGGTGCGACACCGACCCGTTCCGGCGGAACCGGCGGAACGGCGCTGTCAGCGGCGCGTGGCTTGGGACAGCTCGCGCACGAGGCGGGACACGGCCGGCACCGGGTCTGCGTTCTCCTCGATGGCCTTGACCACGGCGGTGCCTACGATCACGCCGTCGGCGTATCCGGCTACCTCGCGGGCTTGGTCGGCGTTCGATACGCCGATGCCGACGGCGACCGGCTTGGACGTCACGTCGCGCAGCGACGCGACGAGCCCACGCGCGCGCTCGGACAAGGTCGTCCGCAGCCCGGTCACTCCCAACGTGGATGCCGCATACACGAAACCTTCGCTGTACTCCGCCAGCGCGCGCAGGCGCTTCGGTCCCGAGGTCGGTGCGGCGATCATCACCGGGCCGATCCCGGCGGCGAGGCACGCTTCGCGCCACGGGGCGGCCTCCTCGACGGGGAGGTCCGGCACGATCACGCCGCTGCCGCCGAATCGCGCCACGGCGTGAGCGAACTCGGACAGGCCCCACCGGAACACGACGTTGTAATAAGTCATCACCACGACCGGGATGCCGGCTGCGAGCGCGGCCTCCCCGATCAGCTCGAGCGCAGCCGCGGTGCCGAGCCCGCGTTCCAAAACGGCGTTCGACGCGCGCTGGATCACCGGGCCGTCCATGATCGGATCGGAGAACGGGATGCCCAGCTCGAGCACGTCGGCGCCCGACTCGGCGGCGGCACGCGCGAGCGATACGAAAGAAGGTCCGGACGGATAGCCGACCACGAGATACGGCATCACCAACGCACGCGACGCCGACGCGCCGGCGGCGAACGCGGCTTCGAGGCGCGCGAGCGGAGACGCGTCGGTCTTCACGATTGCAACACCCTGCGCACGCTCTCCACGTCCTTGTCGCCGCGGCCGGAGAGGTTCACGATCACGACCTCGCCGACCGAACCGGCGTTGCGCGCCACCCATGCGAGCGCGTGCGACGGCTCCAGGGCGGGCAGGATTCCTTCGGTACGTGCAAGCATGCCGAACGCGTTGAGCGCTTCGGTGTCGTCGGCCCACGAGTACTCGGCGCGGTGCGTCTCGGCGAGATACGCGTGCTCGGGCCCGACGCCGGGATAGTCAAGGCCGGCCGACACCGAGTGCGTCGGGCGCACCTGACCGTCGGCGTCCTGCAACAGCAACGACAGCGCGCCGTGCAGCACGCCCGGCTCCCCTTTCGACACCGTCGCGGAGTGCTCGTCGCCGTCGACGCCGCGGCCGGCCGCCTCCACGCCGACGAGCCGTACCGATGAGTCGCCGATGAACCCGTGGAAGATGCCGATCGCGTTCGAGCCGCCGCCCACGCACGCGACCACGGTGTCGGGCAAGCGGTCCTCCGCGTGCAGGATCTGCGCGCGCGCTTCCTCCCCGATGATCTTTTGATACTCGCGCACGAGCAACGGGAACGGGTGCGGCCCGACCACGCTGCCGATGACGTAGTGCGTCGTCTCCACGTTCGCCACCCAGTCGCGCAACGCTTCGCTGATCGCGTCCTTGAGCGTGCGCGACCCGATCGTCACCGGCACCACCGTCGCGCCGAGCTGCTCCATGCGGAAGACGTTGAGCGCTTGGCGCTTCGTGTCCTCCTCGCCCATGTACACGACGCACTCCTGACCGAACAGCGCCGCGGCGGTTGCGGTCGCGACGCCGTGCTGGCCGGCGCCGGTCTCCGCGATGATGCGCTTCTTGCCCATCTTCTTCGCGAGCAGGCACTGGCCTAGCGTGTTGTTGATCTTGTGTGCGCCGGTGTGCGCGAGGTCTTCTCTTTTCAAGTAGATGCGCGGGCCGCCGAGGTGCTCCGACAAGCGCTGCGCGAACCACAGCGGCGTCGGGCGACCCGCGTACGTGCGTCGCATCTCGTCGAGCTCGTCGAGGAACGCTTGGTCGCTACGCGACTTCTCGAACGCTTCTTCCAGCTCGAGGAGCGCGGCCATCAGCGCCTCCGGCACGTACCTGCCGCCGAAGCGGCCGAAGTGGCCTCCGGCGTCGGGCTCGTAGTCTCGCGACACGGCGCTCATGGCGGGCCAGTCTACCCGGGTCGGTCGCGGCGCGATTCGGGATTCGACCCGCGCGTCACTCGATGCCGAGGAGCTCGCGCACCTTCGCAGCCGGGTCGGTCGCGCGCATGAGCGCTTCGCCCACGAGCACGGCGTCGCACTCCAGCGACTCCAGCGTCTCGACGTGCTCGCGCGTGGAGACGCCGCTCTCCGCCACCACGAGCACGTCGCTCGGGATCATGGGCCGCAACTGCTTGACGACCTCGGGGTCCACCTTGAGCGATGCGAGGTCGCGCGTGTTGATGCCGATGATCCGCGCGCCCGCGCGCAGCGCGCGATCGACGTCCTCGGCCGTGTGCGCTTCGACGAGGGCGGCAAGGCCGAGCGTGTCGGCGAGGTCGAGGAGCGCGACGAGCGCGGCCTGGTCGAGCGCGGCGACGATGAGCAGCACGGCGTCGGCGCCGCACGCGCGCGCCTCCCACAGGTGGAGCGGGTCGCACAGGAAGTCCTTGCGCAGCGCGGGGATCGAGACGCAATCGCGCGCGGCGCGCAAGTCTTCGAGCGAGCCCTTGAAGTGGTCGGGCTCGGTGAGCACGCTGAGCGCGGAGGCGCCCGCGGCTTCGTACATCTGCGCGTACCGGGTGGGGCGGGCGTGGCCGACGATGTCGCCGGCCGACGGAGAGGCGCGCTTGATCTCGGCGATGAGGGAGATGCCGGTGGGATCGGCGAGCGCTTCGTAGAAGTCGCGCGGGTCTCCGGCTGCGGCCACCGCCTCGCGCGCGAGCGCCAGCGCGCCGGCCGCACGGCGTCGCTCGGCGTCCGCGCGTCGCGCGGCCACAACGCGTTCCAGGAACGACATCGACACGGTGCGCCGATTATAAGGAGAAGGCCGCTTTCGTTTCGTCCCCCACCGTTCCGATTTGTCGCAATAGGCCCGAACAAATGCGAACCGGCGACACGACGGCTCAACCGAACGTGCGCAGGGTGTCCCAAGCAATACGACCGGAGCGTTCGAGGTCGCGTGCGCGGATGACGTTGAGGAGGTCGCGCGAGGTGTGCACGGTCGGGTGGTCCCCCGACCACAGCCACGCCACCGGGACCCCGGCCGTCTCGAACGGAACGTGATCGCTGAAGAACCGGGTGACGATTTTCTCGCGCGCGGGCAGGCGAGCGGCGCGGGCGCGGGCGAGCACGGTGTCGAGCAGCGCGCGCGAGGTGGAGGACGAGCGGCGGCAGACCAGCGTCACCGGGCCGTTCCCGATCATGTCGAGGTTGAGCATGGCGAGGAGGGAGCGTCGCTCGG
>JBIOWR010000087.1:0-2801 GCA_044868775.1 Actinomycetota bacterium | reverse complement strand
ACGGCGGCGTGGTTGCGCCACCGACGATGCTGCAAGCGTGGACGATGAAGGGGCTCGTTTTGCCGGAGGTCGATCCCGGCGACGCGCAAAAGCAACTGATCGCGGCGCTGGACGAGCTGGGGTTCACGTCGATCGTCGCGACGAACTGCGAGCAGGAATACGTGCGCTATCTGCGGCCGGGCGACGTGATCACCGCGACCACCGTGATCGAGTCGGTCTCCGAAGAAAAGGCCACGGCGCTCGGGCCGGGACACTTCTACTCCACGCTCACCACGTACACGGATCAGAACGGCGAGGTGGTCGGGAGGCAACGGTTTCGCCTGTTGAAGTTCAAGCCCACGCCCTCGCGGGGCGCGCGCCCGAAGCCGGCGATGAACGACGACAGCGCGTTCTTCTGGGAGGGCGCGGCGCGCGGCGAGCTGATCATCCAGCGCTGCGCGTCGTGCGGTGCGTTGCGGCATCCTCCGCGGCCGATGTGCGGCGCGTGCGGCTCGATCGAGTGGGACACCGTGACGTCGTCGGGCAAGGGATCGGTGTACTCGTATGCGGTGCATCACTACCCGCCGGTGCCGGGGTTCGACACGCCGTTCGTCGTCGCGCTCGTCGAATTGGAAGAGGGAGCGCGCGTCGTGTCGAACCTCACCGGCGTCGCGCCGGGTGAGGTCGAGATCGGCATGCCCGTGGAGGTTGCGTTCACGAAGATCGCGGACGACGTCGTCATGCCGGAGTTTCGCCTCTCTAACTCGAGGAGCTGAGCATTGGATCTTTCGTTGAGCGAAGAGCAGCGCGCGATCGGTGAGCTTGCGCGCACGATCTTCGACGGCTTGGTGACGCCGGAGCGCGTGCGCGAGATCGGGGCCTCCGCGGAGCGCTTCGACGCCACGTTGTGGTCCGAGCTCGGGCGCGCCGGGTTGCTCGGCGCGGGCGTGCCGGAGGAGCGCGGCGGCACCGGCGGCGGCATGCTCGAAGTGTGCGCGTATCTCGAGGAGGCCGGGCGCGCGGCGCCGCTCGTCCCGGCATGGCCCGCCGCCGTCGCGACGCTCGCGCTCGGGCGCTTCGAGGGTGAGCCGCTGTCCGTCGCGGCGTTGTGCGAGCCCGGCTCAGACGATCCGGCACGGCCGGCGACGGTGGCGCTTCCGGTGGACGGCGGGTGGATGCTCGACGGCGCGAAGACGCTCGTTCCGTACGCTTCCGTGGCGTCGCGCTTCGTGACGACGGCGCTGACCGCGGAAGGTCCGGCCGTGTTCGTCTTCGAACGCGACGACGTTGGGATCGACGTGCAGCGCGCGACCACGAACGAGCCCCACGGCTACGTGACGCTTGCGAAGACTCCGGCGACGCTGCTGCCCGGCGATGTCGCGTGGTTGCGCGATCGCGCGCTCGTGGCGATGTGCGCGTATGCGTCCGGGCTCGCCTCCCGAGCCTTGCGACTCACCGCAGCCCACGTGTCCGAGCGCGTTCAGTTCGAACGTCCTCTCGGAACCTTCCAAGCCGTGCAGCAACGTCTCGCCGACGCCTACATCGACGTGGAAGCGATGCGATGGACGATGTGGCAAGCGGCCTGGCGTCTCGACGAGGGGCTTCCTGCGGAGGAAGAGGTGGCCGTCGCGAAGTTCTGGGCGGCCGACGGCGGCCATCGCGTGCACGCCGCCGCGCAACACTTGCACGGCGGCATCGGCGTCGACGTCGACTATCCGCTGCACCGCTACACGCGCGCCGCGAAGCTCATCGAGATGTCGCTCGGCGGCGCGTCGCGTCAGCTCGCGCGTCTCGGGGACATGATCGGAGCGCGCGCATGAACGCCGGCGCCGAGCTTCCTCCTTTGGAGATTCCCATCACGACGACGCTGATCGTCGCCGGCGCGCTGGCGTCGCGCGACTACCAAGACGTGCATCACGACCCGGCGCTCGCGAAGGAACGCGGCGCCGAGGACGTCTTCATGAACATCCTCACGACGAACGGTCTGGTCGGTCGCTTCGTCACGGACTGGGCCGGGCCGGACGCGGTTTTGAAAAAGGTGTCGATCAGGCTGGGCGTGCCGAACTATCCCGGCGACACGATGACGCTGACCGGTCGCGTCACGAACGTGGACGGCAAGGGCGTCGAGGTCGAGATACGCGGCGCCAACCGGCGCGGCGATCACGTGACGGGAACGGTGACGTTGGAGATGCCGGCATGAGCAAACGCGCCGCGATCGCCGGTATCGGTCAGACCGAGTTCTCCAAGGAGTCCGGCCGCACCGAGCTGCGGCTCGCGGTGGAGGCCACGAAAGCTGCGCTCGACGACGCCGGCATCGCGCCGGGTGAGGTGGACGGTTTCGTCACCTTCACCATGGACTCCAACGACGAGATCGAGCTCGGGCGTGCGATCGGCGCTGGCGACCTCACGTTCTTCAGCAGGGTTCACTACGGCGGTGGCGCCGCGTGCGCGACGATTCATCAAGCGGCGATGGCGGTGGCGACCGGCGCGGCGAAGACGGTGGTGTGTTACCGCGCGTTGAACGGCCGGTCGTGGAGGCGGTTCGGCTCGAGTATCGCGTCCAAGCCCACGGCCTCAACCATTCATTACTCGTGGTACACGCCGTTCGGTCTGACGACGCCGGCCGGGTGGGTGGCGCTTTTCGCGCAACGCTACTTGCACGCTTATGGAGGAACCACCGAGGACTTTGGGCGCGTCGCCGTCGCACATCGCGGCTTTGCCGCGACGAACCCCCGCGCGTGGTTCTACGAGAAGCCCATCACGCTCGAAGAGCATCAGGCGTCGCGCTGGATCGTCGAGCCGTTGCGGTTGCTGGATTGCTG
>JBIOWR010000086.1:0-2036 GCA_044868775.1 Actinomycetota bacterium | reverse complement strand
GGTCACCGACGCTCACGACCGTGCCTCCCAAGCGAAGTGGATCACGTCGGCGAGAAACGACAAGCGCGTGTCATCGGTGAGCAGACGGTGCGCACCTTTCGTCAGCGTCGAGGTCTTTCCGGAGAACGGGTTGCCGAGCCCGGCTTCGCGGCTCGCTTTCAGCGACACGGGCATCCCGCGGTTGACGAGGATTACCGCGAAGTTCGCGAGCGCCCCGATCGCGACGAGCGGCATGCCGACTTGGGTGCGGTTGAGATACGCGAACGCGAAGACGGACGCGAACGACACGAGCACGAGACCGAACGAGATCCATCCGTCCACCGGGTCGTTGAGGATCGTCGCGAGCACTTGCACGCCGACCGCCGCGAACAAGACCGGCAGCGCGCGCAGTCGCACGCTCTCCAATTGCTTGAAGGAGCCTCCGCGAAGGAGGCCGATCGCGATCCCGATGGCGAGGGCGACGAGAAGGCCGAGCATGTTCTCCTCGGGCGGGTTTATCCTGCGCGGCATTATGGCATCGGGCCGCGGCCCGGCCGTTCAGGAGGGTGCTCCCATGACGGATTTGGAGTTCGTTCGATACGAGCCCGGCGAGATCACGCGCATAACGATCGACCGCGAGGAGAAACGCAACGCGCTGAACGTCACCGTGATGGCGTCGCTGCGGCGTGCGTTCGGGCTCGCGCACGACGACGCGGCTTGCCGCGTCGTCGTGCTCACCGGAAGCGGCGATCGTGCCTTCTGCGCCGGTGGAGACCTCGGCGGCTTCACCGATCAGCAATCGAAGGTCGAGCAACACCTGCTCCGTGGCACGCTCGCCGATCTCTTCTGGGACATGACGCGGCTCGGGAAGCCGGTCGTCGCACGCGTGAACGGACACGCGCTCGCCGGCGGCTTCGGCCTCATGTGCGCCTGCGACCTCGTCGTCGCTACCGACACCGCGGAGTTCGGCATGCCGGAGATCAACATGGGTCTCTGGCCCTTCATCATCACCGCGCCCGTCGTTCGCCGAATCGCGCGCGGACACGCCCTCGACCTCATGATGACCGGCCGCCGCATCACCGCCGCCGAAGCGCTCGCGATCGGCGCCGTGAATCGCGTCGTCCCGGCGTCGGAGCTCGACAAGGCCACCGACGAGCTGTGCGCAGCGCTCGCCTCCAAGTCGCCGCTCATCGCGCGACTCGGCAAGGACTCCTTCTACGCGTCACAAGATATGGATTTTCGCGAAGCGCTCGACTACCTCCACGGGCAGCTCGACGTCTGCCTCCAATCCGAAGACGTCATCGAAGGCGTCATGGCCTGGATGCAAAAACGCGAGCCGCAGTGGAAAGGTCGCTGATTCGCTAACGCGCGGTTACGCGGGCATCACCTCCCGCTCGCGCTCGTCGGCGGGGACGTCCATGGCCGCGCGCAACATCGCGGACGCGTCCATCCCGAGCGCGCGCGCGATGAGCAGAAGCTGATCGAGCGTGCCTGCCCGACCGTTCTCGATTCGCTGGACGATCGATCTCGTCAAGCCGGCATAACGAGCCAGGTCGCATTGCCGCATGCCTCGAGTCATGCGCCGCGACCGCGCGATCGTGCCCAAGCGTTCGACGACGCGCTCGACGGGAATCTCGCGACGGCTTGGCCGGATCCGTTCGGGCGGATGCGCCGTTTCGTCGGTCGGCACGACGAGGTCGTACTCGTCGGGAGGTATGCCTCGTCTGATCCGGTCGAGCTCGTAACGAGTGATCTCCGCGAGCGGCGGCGGTGGGTTCTCGCGCCAATTCGGCGGCGCGGTGCCGGCGTTGATCGCGTGCCACTGCCGCATCCATTCACGTCCTTGTTTCGACATCTCCATGTGCCCAACTCCATGTTCTCGAGAAGCGTGTTCACGTGGTGCGCACCATGCTCACCTGGTGAACATGCGTTGCGAAGAGAACACTACGCGGCGCGTGTGACAGTAACGTTCGAGAGGTTTGCGACGGGCGGCGGGCCGGCCGGGCCGCGGCCGGTCGGGGTGGGGTGCGTTTGGTGGGGTGCGTTTGGTGGGGTGC
>JBIOWR010000085.1:0-15073 GCA_044868775.1 Actinomycetota bacterium | reverse complement strand
GAGGTCCGCTTTTGCTCGAAGCCAAAAGCCTGAACGAGCCGAACCAGGTCATCGAAAGCGACGTTCTTGACCGATCCGCGAGCGAGTCGGCGGAGGAGTCTTCGAGGATCCATGTGATTACCCTATCTGCGAGCGCGGACATTTCCTGCGCCAAGGAAACGACGAGCTAGGAGGCGAGGCCGCGTTCGCGGGCGAGGCGACCGAGCAGGCCGTTCACGAACCGGCCCGAGTCCTCGGTGGAGAGGAGCTTCGCGAGCGACACGGCTTCGTTGATCACGGCGCCGGCGGGCGTGTCGGGCTCGTGCAGCAACTCGTAGATCGCGATGCGCAGCAGGTTGCGATCCACGACCGGCATGCGTTCGAGCGGCCAGCGGTCCGCGTACGAGCGGATGAGCGCGTCGATCTCGGCAGCGTGCGAGACGACGCCTGCGACGAGGCGGCGCGCGAACGGGCCGACCGGCTCGTCCTCGAGCGCGAGCACTTCGAGCGGCGCGCGCGAGGTGACGTCGGCTGCGTGGAGCACGTCCAGCGCGCGCTTGCGCTCGCGCGTGCGGTCGTGCACCTACTGCACCCGGGTGAGGTACTCGCCGGTGCGCGTGTCGACCTTGATCTTCTCGCCGGGCCCGACGAACAGCGGCACCTGCACGACGGCGCCCGTCTCCAGCGTCGCCGGTTTCATCGCGCCGGACACGCGGTCGCCCTTGATGCCGGGATCGGTCTGCGACACCGTCAGCTCGACCGCGGCCGGAAGCTCCACCGACACCGGGCGCCCTTCGTACAGCGCGACGATCGCCGACTGGTTCTCGGCGAGCCACTTCGTGATGTCGCCGAGCTCGTTCTCCTCGATCGACATCTGGTCGTACGTGGTGGTGTCCATGAACACGTAGTGCGTGCCGTCGTGGTACAGGTACTGCATCTCGCGCTTGTCGACGATCGCTTGCGGGATGTCCACGCCGGCGTTGAGCGTGCGCTCGACCACCGCGCCGGTGCGCACGTTGCGCAGCTTCGTGCGCACGACGGCGTGTCCCTTGCCGGGCTTGTGGTGCTGGAACCACACGACGCTCCACAAGTTGCCGTCGATCTCCAGGACCATTCCGTTCTTCAAGTCGTTGGTGGAAACCATGGCTCTCCCCGAGAATGAATGTCGACGCGCAAGGATAGCGGCGGTGCGCGGAGCGCGTCGAGAATCAGACCTCGATCAGCTCGCGCGGCGCGTTGGTGATGATCTCGCAGCCGTCGCCGGTGACGATGACGGTGTCCTCGATGCGAACCCCGCCGAACCCGGGCAAGTAGATGCCCGGCTCCACGGTGACGGCCATGCCCGCGGCAAGCGTCTCGGTGGACTCGCCGCGCACCGACGGCGCCTCGTGCACCTCCAGCCCGATCCCGTGGCCGGTGCCGTGCCCGAAGCCGTACCCCGCGGCCTGCACCACGTCGCGCGACGCGGCGTCTACGTCCTTGCACGCGACGCCGGCCGCGACGCGCTCGACGCCGGCGCGCTGCGCGTCGAGCACGATGCGGTGGATGCGCCTGCGCTCGTCGTCCATGCGACCGAAGCCGACCGTGCGCGTCATGTCGGAGTGATAGCCCTCAAACGTCGCGCCGAAATCCAGCTTCACGAGATCTCCCGCGCGCAAGCGGCGCTGTCCTGCACGATGGTGCGGCTCGGCGGCGCTCTCGCCGAACGCCACGATGGATTCGAACGACAAGCCTTCGCTGCCGGCGCGCCGCATCGCATCCTCCAGCTCGGCGGCGGCCTCCGACTCGGTCATGCCTTCGCGCAAGCGGCCGAGCAGCGCTTCGAACCCGGCGTCGCCGAGCGCGCACGCGCGCCGCAGCGCTTCCTTCTCCTCGTCGGTCTTGACGCAGCGCAACGTTTCGACGACGCCGGTGGTCTCGACCAGCTCGGCGCCGGTGCGATCGCGCAGGGTGCGCGCACTGCTGAGCGTCATGAACGCGGCCTCGACGCCGAGCCGCTTGATGCCGCGCCCGTCGAGCGCGGGCGCGAGCATCGGCATCATGCCCGTGCCGCCGCCGTAGATCATGCGCTCGACGTCGGGGCACTCGCGCGCCGATTGCTCGTCGTAGCGACCGTCGGTGAGGAACACATCCTCCGAAGCGCCGACGAGCAGCTGGCCGTTCGAGCCGGAGAACCCGGTGAGGTAGCGCACGTTCACCGGCTTGGTCACGAACAGCGCGTCGGTGCTCAGCTCCGCGAGGCGCGAGCGCACGGCGTCGCGGCGCTGGCGCTCGATCGTCATCGCTTCCCCTTTGCGGCGCGCACGGCCGCCTCCAATCCGACGACGTATCCGTCGGCGCCGAGCCCGCACACCACGCCGCGCGCGACCGGCGAGATCACGGAGTAGCGCCGGAACTCCTCGCGCGCATAGATGTTCGACAGGTGCACCTCGACGAGCGGCAGCTCGGTCGCCTCGACGGCGTCGCGCAACGCATAGGAGTAGTGCGTGAACGCGCCCGGATTCATCACGACCGCCGATGCGCGCCCGCGCGCCGCGTGCAACGCGTCCACGAGGCCGGACTCGGCGTTGGATTGCACGAACTCCACGTCCACCTTCAGCTCGGCGGCGCGCTTCTCCACCGTCTTCCTGATCTGCGCGAGCGTCGTGGTGCCGTAGACCTCCGGCTGCCGCGTGCCCAGCAAGTTGAGGTTCGGGCCGTTCAGCACGAGCACGAGCGGGCGGCGGCGCGCGGGGCTCACGCTTGCACCTCCGCGTACGCGCGGCGCACGAGGTCGTCGGGCACGTCGGAGACGAGCCGCGGCTTGCCGATGTCTTCCAGGACGACGAAACGCATGCCGTGACGATACTTCTTGTCCCGCCCCATTGCGGTCATCACCTGATCGAACGGCTCGCGAGCGCCGCCCACCGGCAGGCCGCACGATTCCAGCGCGCGCCGGTGCGCGTCGACGAGATCGGTGAAGCCGAGCGCAGCGGCGAGGTGCGCGGCGAACATCATGCCGACCGCAACGGCTTCGCCGTGACGCCAGCGTCCGTATCCGCTGATCGCTTCGAGCGCGTGACCGAGCGTGTGGCCGTAGTTGAGGAACGCCCTGCTCCCCTGCTCGGTCTCGTCCGCCGCGACGACGCGCGCCTTCACCGCGGCGGCGCGCGCCACCAGCTGCACGAGCGCGCTCGGCGAGCGCGCCGTTATCGCTGAACGCGACTGCGCCAGCATCTCCAAGATCGACGCGTCGTCGATGAAGCCGTGCTTCACGACTTCGGCCATGCCGCTGGTGAACTCGCCGTCGGCGAGCGTCGCCAGCGTGGTCACGTCCGCGATCACGCCGATCGGCTGGTGGAACGCACCGACGAGGTTCTTTCCCTCGGGGAGATTCACCGCGGTCTTGCCGCCGATCGCGGCGTCGACCTGTGCGAGCACCGTGGTGGGCATCTGCACGAACGGAACGCCGCGGTGATAGGTCGCTGCGACGAACCCCGCGAGGTCGCCGATGGTGCCGCCGCCGAGCGCCGCAACCACGTCGGAGCGATGCGCTCCCAACGTGACCATCTTGCGTAGCACGCCTTCCGCGATCGCAAGCGTCTTCGCCGGTTCGCCGCCGTCTACCGCGATGCGTTCCAGGCGGGAGCATGCGGGCTGCAGCCCGGTGGCGGCACGCTCGCCGTGATGCGATGCCACGTGCGCGTCGGCGATCATGACGAGCGTTTCGGTGCGGCCCTCGTCGAGATGCAGCAACGACGCCGCGCGTTCGAGGATGCCTGCGCCGACCCAGACGGAGTAGGGCCGCGAGGCCTCGACTTTGATTTCGATGACGAGGTCGGTCATGCGCGCACGCGCTCCAGGATCGTCGCCGCAATCTCCGTCGGCGTGCGTCCGTCGGTATCGACGATCACGTCCGCGGCGGACTCGTACGCGGGCACGCGCTCGACGAGCAAACGGTCGAACGCGGCTGGGTCCGACAGCATCGGCCGCCCCCCTCCATCCCCCACGCGCGCGTGCAAGGCTTCGGCGCTCGTCCGCAAGTACACGATCGTCCCCGCGCCGCGCAGCACGCCGTAATTCTTCAAAGCGAGGATCGCGCCGCCGCCGCACGCGATCACGCGACGCGGGTGCGCGGCGGCTTCGAGCACCGCTTCGGATTCGAACGCGCGGAACGCGGGCTCGCCGCCGGTGCGAAAGATCTCGGGTATTGGTCCGTGCTTCGCCTGGACGAGAGCGTCGGTGTCGACGAGCTCCATGCCGGTCAGTTGCGCCAGCTCCTTGCCGACCTCGGTCTTACCGGCGCCCATGAAACCGATCAGGACGATGGAGCCGCTCACTTTCGCTGGCGCTCCGCGACGGCGGTGAGGTACGCGTTGAGGTTGCGTTGGGTCTCGGCGAGGGAGTCTCCGCCGAACTTCTCCAGCATCGCGCCCGCGAGCACGAACGCCACCGCGGCTTCGCCGACGACGCCCGCTGCGGGAACCGCGCTCACGTCGGAACGCTGCGTGATCGCAGGCGCTTCTTCCTTGGTGTCGACGTCGACGGTCGTGAGCGGGCGCGCGAGCGACGACAGCGGCTTCATTGCGCCGCGCACACGCAGCGGCGCGCCTGTGGTGACGCCGCCTTCGGTGCCGCCGCTCCGTTCGGTCGCGCGGGCGAACCCGGTCTCGGCGTCCCACGCGATCTCGTCGTGCGCGCGCGACCCGGGCGTGCGCGCGATCTCGAAGCCGGGACCGATCTCCACTCCCTTGATCGCTTGAATGCTCATCAACGCTTGCGCGAGCAGCCCGTCGAGCTTGCGGTCCCAGTGCACGTACGAGCCGACGCCGGGAGGCAATCCCCACGCCACCACCTCGAACACGCCGCCGAGCGTGTCGCCGTTGCGGCGCGCGTCCTCGATCGCGGTCATCATGCGCTTCTCTGCGTCGGCGTCGAGACAGCGCAGCGGCGACGAGTCGATGCGCTCGAGGTCACCGGGCGTCGGCAACGACTGCGGCGATGCTGCGACGTCGCCGACTTCGATCACGTGCGATGCGATCTGCACGCCGAGCGGTGCGAGAAATGCTTTGCAGACCGCGCCCACGGCGACGCGCGCTGCCGTCTCGCGCGCACTCGCTCGTTCGAGCACCGGCCGGGCGTCGGGGAAGCCGTACTTGAGCATCCCGACGAGGTCGGCGTGCCCGGGCCGCGGCCGTGTGAGCGCGGGGTCTTCGAGGACTGCGTCTTCCTCCTCGACGGCCATGATCTGCTGCCACTTCGGCCACTCGGTGTTGTGAATGACCATCGCAATCGGGGAGCCGATCGTGCGGCCGTGGCGCACGCCGCCGAGGATGTCCAGGCGGTCCTCCTCGAACTTCATCCGCGTCCCGCGGCCGTAACCGCCGCGACGACGCATGAGCTCGGCGCGTATCTGCTTGCCCGACACCGGCACGCCCGCCGGCATGCCTTCGAGCGTCGCGACGAGCGCCGGCCCGTGCGACTCGCCTGCGGTGAGGTAGCGAAGCATCGCGAGTCATCGTACCGGACGGCATCCGCCGCCGAACGCAAGTTACGCGCGGCATGCGGGCCGAACGGCAAGAGGCGGTCCCAGATGGAACCGCCTCTCGGGCCCCTCGCCGGGCTCCCCCTCAGAAGTCGGCGAGGTGGCTTCGCGATTCGTGTTGCCGGATTCCTACTTGAGGACCTCCTGTCCCTCGCACAACGTGAATCGTTCGTCTCCGAACACGAAGGTTCCGCACGTGTCGGTGAGGTCGATCACCCGGTAGTTGCCGGCGAACGTGTCGCCTTCCTTGACGGTGTAGCTGCGGTCGTTGACCTCGACGGTCGCGTACCGCACGCCGTTCTGCGTGGTGATCTCGAGCAGCGTGAAGCGCTGACCGCTCGGCCCGCCGGTTGGGCCCGGTGTCGGGGTCCCTCCCGGCGCGGGCGTTGCGGTCGCCCCAGGCGACGGCGTTCCGGCCGGTCCCCCCGCGGGCGGGACCAGCGGTTCGAACGGATCCTTGCCTTCGAACGAATCGAAGGTCTGCGGCACAGGCGACGGGCTCGCAGTCGCGCGCGGCGACGTGGTCGGCCGCAGCGTCGGTCCGCTGAACGGCTCCGGCTCCTCGCCGCCTCCGCTGAAAAAGGCGAAGAACACCGCCACCGCGAGCAGCACGCCGATGAGACCGCCGACGATCGCACGATCGCGCTGGCTCATCGCGGCGAAGCGTTCGGAGAGCGCGCTCACGGCGTCCTCCCGGCGGTGGGCGACGCCGTAGGCGACGCAGTCGCAGTCGGCGCCGTCGTCGGTGTCGTGGGGCGAACGGCGGTCGCGCGCGCGCCCGGCTGCACGATGTACATCACCAGCGTCACCGTTCCTTGCAACGTGAACTCACCCGTGACGGGGTCGGTGGCCGGCGCCATCGACACGCTGCGCACCTCGACGACGCGCTGCAGGTCTTCGAGTCGCGCGAGGAAGTCCTGCATGCGGAAGAACCCTCCCGCCACTTGAAGCGTCACGCTGATCTGATCGATGCCGGTCGCGCCTTCGATCGAGACCGGCGGCGCGGGTGCGATCGATCGCAGGTCGATGCCGGCTGCGTTCGACGCGGCTTGGACCTGGCGGATGAACGTCGGAAGGTCCGGTGTCTGCGGCAACGCGAGCTCCAGCTTCGCGAGCTTCGCTTGCGTGGCGGCCTTGTTCCGGTCCGCCTCTTGGAGCTGGCGCAGCGAGTTGCGCAACGTGCGCTCGCGCCGCTGCGCCTCTTCGATGGTGTCGTTCACCGACTTGATGTCGGCGACCTTCGGCTTGATGAGCACGAAGTAGGACAGCACGCTGACGACGAGGCCGGCGACGACGATGAGGATCATGTTGCGCCTCATGGCGTGCGCTCACCACCACGCTGGTTGCGACGCAGCGCATCCGAGGACAGCGACGTCGTCGAGCTGAACGACACCGGGCACTGCGCGCTTCCCTTCGACGACACCGACAGGTACGGCGCGAGGAACTCCTTGGGGATGCCGATGCGGACGAGCCACTTGGCGACCTCGAGGTGCGTGCCGTCCACCGGCTCCAGCGTGCACCCGCTGAACTGCACCGTGCCGAACGTCTGCGCGACTTGCTGACCGCCGCTGCCGGTCGTCGGTCCCGTGCTCAGCGTCACCGATCCGGTGAGGTTCGTGAGCCAGACGTCGGTGGGAACGTACGTCGCGACGTCGGCGAGAATCACGCTCCACCGAACCTCGTTCGTTGTGAGCGTGCCCAGAAGCAGCGTCTTGTTCTCGAGCTCCTGCTGGATCTCTGCGGCGCGCGCGAGCTGGCGCACGTCGTTCTCCAGGCGGCGATTCTCGCGCTCCTGAACCTCGAGCTTCCCGCGCGCGCCGGACAGCCTGCCGGCCTGCACGAGGAACACGATGATCAACAGCGCGAACACCGCGGCAAACCCGAGCACGAGCGCGGAGATGATCCGCCGGTCGCGACGCCGGAGATGGATCTCCGGAGGCAGCAGGTTGATCTGCCGCACTCAGCTCACCCCCAGCCCGAGCCCGACCGCGACCGCGCCGACGGACGAGACGGCCGCGCTGTCTTCGGGCCCGAACGCCTTGCCCGGACGCACGCGCAACAGCGGGTCCGCTTCGCTCACCGGCAAGTGCAGCGCCGCTTCGAGGCGGTACCGCAGGTTCGGCAGGCGCGCGCCGCCGCCGGTCACCGCAACGCGCGTGATCTGCGCCGCGTTCGGCTGCGCGAGGTAGTAGTCGATCGAGCCGCGCACCTCTTCGATGAACGCCGATGCGCGCTGCTCGATGATCGTGGCGGCGCCCTCGGCGACGGTCGCGCCCGCTTCGGGGGCGAGACCGATGCGCGACTTCACGCTCTCTGCGTCCTCGACCGGGATGCCGAGCGTCGTGACGAGCGCTTCGGTGATGTCGGCGCCGCCCATCGGAAGGATGCGCACGAACTTCGGCACCCCTTGCTCGTGCAGGACGATGTTCGTCACGCCGCCGCCGACGTCGATCAACGCCTCGCTCTCGCGACCCGCGAGGATCGGTGCGACTTCGGGCGTGACGGAGCGCAACGCTGCGAACGGCGCGAGATCGACGACGGACGGGTCGAGGCCCGCTGCGGTCACGGCGCGCACGAGCGCATCGACCATGCCGCGCTGCGCCGCGACGAGCAGCACTTGCATGCGGCGCTCGCCGCCTTCGCCGGCGGACTCCTCGAGAATCTGGAAGTCGAGGATCGCGTCCTCGACCGGGATCGGGATGAACTCTTGCACCTGGAACTGGATGCTCGTGCGCAGCTCGGCCTCGTCCATCCAGGGAAGGTCGACCTGACGCACGACCACCTTTTGGTTGGCGACGCCGACCGCGCACTGCTTGCTGCGGAAGCCTCCGTCCTTCAACGCTTGCCGCACGGCGGACGCGACCGCTTCGACGTCGTGCACCTCGCCGTCCGGCGCTGCGGTCGGCGGAAGGCCGACCTGCGCGAAGCGCACGAGCGTGGCTCCGTCTTTTGGATACGCGACCTCGGCGGCACGCACTGCCGTCGTGCCGATGTCGAGACCGATCACCGGTTTCACCGGCGTGGCTCCTTTCTAGGCCCCGTCGGGCCGCACGGCTCGATCGGACAGGTACCGGTTCACGTCGGACTCGCGAATGCGATAGTTCTTGCCGACGCGGATGGCGGCGAGGGATCCGCCTTTGATGAGCCGGTACACGGTCATGTTCGAGACGCGCATGAGTGCGGCGACTTCCCCGACCGTGAGGAGCCGGTCTCCGACGTACTGACTCTTGCGCGGAGCGGTCTTCATTCGCCCCCGTCTCCTTGCCCCTTACCGGTGCCCGGGGCCTCGCGCGGATCTGAATCGCACAATCTGCACTTCCGCAACACCTTCAACATCCGCATCCCTTACCACGATGGAGCGCGAACCTAACTCTGGTGCTCAATTCGTGTCAATAGGCAGACTCGACCTCGCTAATTGCCATCTTTAGAATTACACCACTGTAATTAGCGCTAATGACCACACGGCGCGTGCGCATACACTCACCTCACCACGCAACGTGAGCGATCATTGGGCACTACGGCGGGTGACGGCGCGGCGTGCGGGTTACACGGGCAGGATCTTGATCACGCTCTCGGTCCAGAGAATCGTGATCACCGTGCCCAGCGCCATGAACGGTCCGAACGGCACTGCCGACTTGCGACCGGCCTTGCCGGCGGCCATGAGGACGAGGCCGACGGCGGCTCCGGCGAGGAACGCGAGGAAGAAGCCGGTGACGACCGGCCGCCACGCGGCGAGGAACGCGAGGCTATAGCCGAGCACGAACGACAGCTTCACGTCTCCCATCCCCATGCCCGCCGGAGAGATGAGCGCGATCACGAGGAAGAACACGAACGACGCCGCGCCCCCGACCAGCGCCCACCAGATGCGGAACGCTTCGCCTTCCACGAGCCCGACGATGGAGAAGCCGACGACCGCGGCCGCCGTTGCGGGATACACGATCGCGTTGGGCAATAGCTTGTGCTCCAGGTCGATGAGGCTGAGCGCAAGGAGCACCCAGAACAACGCGGCGTACATGATCGCGGCGCCGGCGGAGTGCGGGAACCGATACACCGCCGCCACCCACAGCGCCGCAGTGCCGATCTCCCCGATCAGATAGCGCGGCGAGATTGGCGTTCCGCAGTTTCGGCATTTCCCGCGCTGGATGATCCAGGACACGACCGGGACGTTCTCGATGGCCGTCAGCTCGTGCCCGCAGTTGGGACAGCGCGAGCGCGGGCGCACGATCGACTGCTTGCGCGGCACGCGGTGCACGACCACGTTGAGGAACGAGCCGAATTGCAGGCCGAGGATGCCCGCGATGACGGCGAAGAAGGTGGTCGTGGCTTCCTCCGAATCGATCGGCCGGGCGCCAGGCTACATCACGAGATCGCGACCGCCCCGCAGCCGCGTCAAGGGTTCAGCTCGAGCCAGCGCTGGATCTCGTAGGTCTCGGGCCCGAACCCGACGACGCGCTCCACCCTGCCGTCGTACTCCATCTCCTGGTTGTTCTTGACCAGGATGTCGTCCGCGTAGACGGCGCCGCTTTGCTCGGCGTTGTTCTTGATCGCCACCGGACCGAACGGTGCGTACACCAGCACGGCCACGTCGCCGTTCGGCTGGAAGTTGTTCTTGAGGTGCACGGTGCAGTCGCTGGAGTCCTCGTTGAGATCGCACAGCGCGCCGCTCGGCGGCTGATACGTGGAGACGAGCACGAAGATCGCATCGTCCGCGTCGTCGCTGACGCCGTTGGAAAAGATCGGCGTGTTGGTGATGATGGTCGTGTCACCGGTGATGACCACGTTGGTCAGGTCGATGCGCGTGCTCTGGTTCACATCGCCGGCCTGGTTGATGTAGAAGGTGCCGCTGATGCGCTTGCCCTGTCCGTCGACGTAGGTCTGAAAATCCGCCACGGCCGTCGCCGACGGCGTCGTGGGCGTGCCGAACTCGTGCAGCGTCGCCGCGTCGTAGTTGAGGTCGGAGTAGGTGAACGTCGGCATCGGCTTCGCGGCCGGCGCGGCCGTGCACTCGTGGTTGGACACGATGCCCGGCGGACCGACGGTGCCGGAGCCGGACTTCTCTCCCCACGTGGTCACGTTCCCGGCGACGTTCGATCCGCTGCGGATGCGCACGTGATACATGTCGGCGTTCTCGCCGCCGCACGTCACCGGGTCGGTCGGCGCGGTCACGGACGCCTTCGCGGTGCCTTCGATGAACGAGTTCTGGTCGATGAAGATCGCGTTGTGCTTCGTCGGGTCGAAATCGCTCTTGTCGGGGTCGAACCCGCCGGTCCACACGTCGCCGGTGATGCGCGAGCCGCCCTTCATGATCACGTACCCCGTCGCGGCGGTCACGCTGCCGTTGATCGTGTTCCCCAGCTCGACGATCACGTTCTGGTTCGCCCAGACGTCGCCTTCGATCACGTCGTTGTTCTTGGTGCTGACGGTCGTGTACGAGAACAACGCGTACTTGAACGACGACGGCGGTGCCATCGTCACTTCGAGCTTGCGCTTCGTCTTCAGGCCCGCGCCGGTGCCGACCTCGCCCACCGCGTCGATCCTGTAGCGCTTCCTGGCCTCGTGCGTGACCGTCACGCTGTAGTTGCCTTCGTTGCCGCCCTGGTTGATGGTGCCGGTGAACGTGCCGGCGAAGGCGCCGTTGGTCTCCTGGAGCCGCGCGATCGCTTCCTCGACGCCGGACTCGGCCGCATGCAGGGCGGCGATGTTGTTCCTGCCGCGTCCGCTTGCCGTGTCGCTGTGCGCTCCCACCGTAAGCGTCAGGGCCATGAGCGAGCCCATGACGCCGAGCAGGACCACGGCGACGATCATGGCGAAACCGGATTCGTCGCGGCGCAGCGCGCTCAGTCGAGACAGCATCATTCGGTCCCTTCGTTCCGGAGTCGCACCTCGGAGGTGAGAGATACGACCGTGTCGGGGCGGCGCAGCGGATGCACGTTGAGCGTGATCGTGATGACTTGCGCGCTCGCGGCGTCGGGTGCGTAGGTGAACACGTCGGAGGAGTTGAGGTTCGCCAGCAGCGTCGACGACGAGCCGTTGACTTCGCGCAGCAGGCTCGTGCCGCTCACCGTGTAGTGAATGTGCGTCGCCACGCCGTTGACGTAGGTGTCGACGCCGAGGAAGCTGGTGGTGGACGCACTCTCCACCACCGACCCCTGACGGATCTCCTTGGTCATCCGGTCGAGGGCGAGCCGGATCTCGTCGAGCGTCTGGCTCCGTTCCTGCGCGAACACCTGGGTGCGCTGGGTCGAATCGAAGATCGTCAGCAGCGCGCCGACGACCACCAGCATGATGGACAGCGTCACGGTGATCTCGATGACCGTGAAGCCGGACTCAGCACTGGTTCTTGTTGAGCGAAACCGTATTGCTCGCATTCGATTCGTTTCCCGCCTTGTCGTAGCCGACGACGTAGTAGCGAACGGAGTCGAGGTGCTTGGCGTGCGTATCGGAGTACGTCGTCGTGCTGACGGTGCCGAGCGCTTCCCACGCCGCGTTGTTCACGCTGCGATAGATGCGGTAGCCGTGGAAGTTGGTGTCGGTCGAGGCGCCCCAGGAGAGGTTCACCGTTCGGTTCGAGCCTGCGCACGACGTCGTGTAGGTCAACGTGCCCGGCGTCGACGGGACCGTCGTGTCGAGCACGACCGTCTGGGGGCCGACGACGGTGACGTTGCCGTTGCCGTCGCGGAACTTGCCCCAGATGCTCTTGGTGCCGTCGCCGGACGGCACCGTCCACACGATGCTCTCCGGGTTCGAGGTGATCGTCGACGTGGCGCCGTACGTCGTGGAGTCGTTGGAGAACTGCGCGGTGAGCGGCGTGCACGGATCGGTGACGCCGACGTCGAGCGAGATCTGCGTGCTCGCGGTGTACCCGGTCTCCGATCCGGATCCCGAGCTGATCGAGAAGTCGCCGGACGGAGCATTCGTGTCTCCCGAGCAACTCGCTCCCGGCGTGGAGGTCGGCGAGCTCGACGGCGACGACGAGGCGCCCGCTTGAGGCGTCGCGGTCGTGCCGTTGACCATCACGGTCTGCGGCGTGACGAACGCGGATGCGGTGACGATCTTCGGAACGCCTTCTACCGACGGGAACTTGAACAGCACGACCACGGACACGCGGCGGTAGTTCTCCGATCCGGCAACGTCGGGATCGTCGACCCACGTTGCGTACTGGTACACCTTCATCTCGGTCGCGCCGACCGACACCGGATCCTCGAAGTGCAGCAGCTGTCCGTTGACGCTGTCGACGATGAGCTCCTCCTGACCGGCCGGCCCGGGCACGTCGTAATACTGGCCGCCGGCGTCCACGTTGAAATCGGGGTCTTCGGAATCGGAGTTGTGCACCGGCTGCGTCGTGAGCGCCACGACGTCGTACGGGAGGTTTCGCAGGTGCTCGAGGCGCGCGTTGGCGATCTCGGCGGCGGACTGCCGCTGGCGAGCCAGGCCGACCTGCCGCAAGCCGAGGCCCATTGCGCCGGCAAGCGAGAGGAAGCCAATGGCGAGCACGCTCAGTGCTGCCATCAGCTCGACGATCGTGAATCCTGCCTCGCCGCGCACGCGGCGAAATAGCTTCACCCCATGTTCTCCCAAGAGAGCCTCTTCCGAAATATCGGCGTTCGCGACCGCTCGCTTGATGGGGCTTCGGCGGTGCAAATCCGGCGCTTGCGCAAGGCCCGCCCGGCGGGAACGCGAAGAGCGGGCCCGAAAACGGGCCCGCTCCATCAGCGATCCTGCATGAAGCAGCAAGGGCGGCGGCCGAGACCCGCCGCCCTTGCTTCGTTCCTTACTTCCAGCCGTCGGTGCTGACGTCCCAGGCGACCACAGCCGCCCGGCCCTCTGCACCCGTGCAGGCCTTCGTGTAGTACGTACCGGCGTTGCCGGTCGCGTTGCTCGTTGCGACGTCGGCCAGACAGAACGTGGTGCCCGACGCCGACACCGACTGGAGGATGACGACCTGGTCGTCGGCGGCGGGAACGAACGGGAGAACACCGCGGGACTTCGCCTGGTTCTGCATGAAGTCGAGCGCCGTCTCGATGTCGGTCAAGTCCGCCACTACTGCCGTGTACGCCTGGTTGTCGACGTAGAAGGTCTTCTCAGCGGTGAGAGCGTTGCGCAGGTTCGACTGCGCCTGCTTGTCCTGAGCGCGCTTTCTCGCACCGAGGAACGTCGGGATGGCGATCGCGATAAGAATGGCGATGATGAGAACGACCACCATGAGCTCGATGAGCGTGAATCCCTTGTCCTCGCGAGTCAGACGCTCGCGCATGCGGATGAGCATGTGTTGCGCACCTCCTTCTTGGGGCTCCGGTCCGTTGCCCTCTGCGTATCGGCGACGCGCCAAACTGTCTTTAGAGACAAGTGCGCGAATCGTCCGCATCTCGCGGTGAATTGAGCACGGCTCCCTAGTGGCCCAGTGGCCCGGATGGACTACATGTTTCGATGCAGGTGCGTCACGCGAGCGTGTGGCTGGAAAGCACACGAAGACCGCTCCTTGTGAGAGCGGCCTCCGACGTGAGCGTTACTTGATGTAGTTGATGATGTTGAACATCGGCATGTAGAGCGCGACGACCATCGATCCGACGACGCCTCCCATGACGGCGATCAGCACCGGCTCGATCAGCGACGTGAGCGCGTCCACCGTGGCGGCGATCTCCTGGTCGTAGAAGTCGGCGATCTTCGACAGCATCGTGTCGAGGGCGCCGGTCTCCTCGCCGACCGCGATCATCTGCACGACCATCGGCGGGAACACCGCATGCCGCTCCAGGGGGCGCGCGATGCTCTCGCCCTCCTTCACCGACGACTGCACTTCGTTGATGGCCTTCGAAACCACGGCGTTTCCCACGGTTTCCTTCACGATGTCGAGCGCCTGGAGGATCGGCACGCCCGAGCGCATGAGCACCGACAGCGTGCGCGTGAAGCGCGACAGCGCGGTCTTGTGCACCAGCCCGCCGAAGATCGGCGCCTTCAGCTTGAACGCATCCCAGATCGCGCGGCCCTTGTCGGTCGTGATCCACCGCTTGAACGCCCAGCCGCCGCCGATGATGCCGCCGAACACGAGGAACCACAGGCTCTTCACGACGTTCGACACGGCGATGAGCATGCGCGTCGGCAGCGGCAGCGTCCCGCCGAGGTCGGCGTAGAGGTTCTTGAACATCGGCACGACGAAGATGAGCATCGCGGTGAGGATCAGCAGCACGAGACAGAACACGACGACCGGATAGGTCATCGCGCTCTTGATCTTGGAGCGCAGCTCGACTTCCTTCTCCAGCGTCTCGGCGAGCCGCGACAGCACGCTGTCGAGCACACCGCCGATCTCGCCTGCGCGCACCATCGCCACGTAGAGGCGGCTGAAGGCCTTGGGGTGACGCGCGAGCGCCGCCGACAGCGACGTTCCCTTTTCTACGTCGGCGCGCACCTCGCCGATGACCCCGGCGAAGCGCTTGTTCTCCGTCTGCTCGGTGAGGATGTTCAGCGCGCGCAGCAGCGACAGGCCGCTGTTGATCATGGTGGCGAACTGGCGCGAGAAGACGGCGAGGTCCTTGAGCTTGACCTTCTTCTTCCCGAAGCCCGGGATGGTCAGCT
>JBIOWR010000084.1:0-5151 GCA_044868775.1 Actinomycetota bacterium | reverse complement strand
CAGCGTTCCCATCGCTCGCTGCATCGCTTCTCGTCGTTGGCGAGCGCGCCGGCCTTCTCCACGACCTCGACGACGAGCTCACGGCGTTGCTCGATGCATGCGAGGAAGGCCTCTCTGCGCGGTGGGGCTCCGACGTGTCTGCGAGCGACAACGACGCGAAGCGGATCGCCGCTGCGATCGCAGGCCGTCACGCGCACGTGTGGGGTCAGGAAGGAATGCTGTCGGTTGCGGCGATGCGATGGAAGACGCAACTCAACGAGAACGCAAAAGCAAACGCGTCGTGGGCCGTTCTCCCCGAGCCGTTGCACAACGAGATCGAGGCGCTCGCCGACGCGCAGGCGTTCGTCGTGTTGCGCGCCGACGTCGAGCGCGAGCGCATTGCCGCGTCGATCGATGCGCTGGAGGACTACCGTCCGATGCACGCACGCGCGATCGGCACCTCCGATCTCGCAACGCTCGCGAGCGCGGTGCTGCTCGGCGATCTCGTGAGCGTGTACGTCGCGGCGTTGCGCGGGGTCGACCCGTCGCCGATCGATGCGATCCGTCGCTTCAAGAACGCGCTCGGCTCGTCGTGAGTCGTCTCCTCACCCGTCGCTGGATCGTCGCCCACGTCGTGGTGATCGCCGCGGTGACCACGTGCGTCCTCGCCGGGCGATGGCAGCTGCGGCGCCTCGAATCGAGACGTGCGTACAACGCGCTCCTCGAATCACGCCTTGCGCAACCTCCGCTCGGCCCCGCGGACATATCGGCGCCCGCGCTTGCGTACCGGCGCGCGGTCGTGCGCGGGACGTACGACGGCTCCGCGCAAGTGTTGCTCACGGGACGCGTGCTGTCCGGCCGCACGGGAAGCGACGTGCTCACTCCTTTGCGGACGACGGATGGCGTCGCGGTGCTCGTCGATCGCGGCTGGATCCCACAGCAGATCTACGACCCGCGCACTCCTCCTCCGCCGCCGCCCACCGGCACCGTCGCCGTGACGGGCGTGCTCGTGCCGAGCGACGAGCGAGGCGCGTTCGGCCCGCGCATCGCACCAACCGGCACGCTGTCCTCGCTCCCGCGCCTCGACGTTGCGCGCGTCGATGCACAGGTCCCGTATGTGCTCGCGCCGTACGCGCTTCGCTTGCGTTCGCAGGAGCCCGCGCCGGCGCCCGGCCAGCCGCTGCCGTCTCCGCTCGCGCCGCCCGGCGAGGGACCGCATCTGTCGTATGCGATCCAGTGGTTCTTGTTCGCCACCGTTTTCGCCGTGGGGTACGGGGTACTCGTGCGCAGGTCGCTCTGGCGCGAGAGGTGAAGGTGTCACTCCGACCCCGTATGCTGACGGACGTTCTCGGCAATCGAGGGAGTCGTTGATGACCGACAGCTACGACGTACTGAATACCGGCCTTGCCGACCGCGGAAAGATGCGTATCGATTGGGCCGAGCAGCACATGCCCGTGCTGCGTGAGATTCGCGCGCGCTTTGCGAAGGAGAAGCCGCTGACCGGCATCACCGTGGCGGCGTGCATGCACATCACGACCGAGACCGCGAACCTGCTCGTCGCGCTGCGCGACGGCGGCGCGGAGGTCGCGGCGTGCGCATCGAACCCTCTCTCGACACAGGATGACGTGGCCGCCGCGCTCGTCGCCGAAGGCATCTCGACGTTCGCGATCCGCGGCGAGGACAACGAGACCTATTACAAGCACATCAACGCCGTGCTCGACTTCCATCCGGTGATCACGATGGACGACGGAGCCGACCTCGTCTCCACGTTGCACTCCAAGCGAACGGACGAGTTGCCCCGCATCATCGGCGGCACCGAGGAGACAACGACGGGCGTGATTCGCCTGCGCCAGATGTCGGCGGAGGGCGTGCTGCGGTACCCGATCGTGGCGGTGAACGACACGCCGACGAAGCGCTTGTTCGATAACCGGTTCGGTACCGGGCAGTCGACGCTCGACGGCATCACGCGCGCGACGAACATCTTGTGGGCCGGCAAGATCGTGGCGATCTGCGGCTACGGCTTCGGCGGGCGCGGTCTCGCGATGCGCGCGCGCGGGCTCGGCGCGCAAGTCGTGGTGTGCGAAGTCGACGCGGTAAAGGCGCTCGAGGCGGCGATGGAGGGCTACCGAGTGATGCCGATCGCGGAAGCCGCGCGCACCGCCGACGTGTTCATCACCGTGACCGGTGACCGCGACGTGCTGCGCCGCGAGCACTTCGAGGTGATGAAGGACGGAGCCATCCTCGCCAACACAGGCCACTTCGACGTGGAGATCCACAAGCCGGCGCTCGACGAGCTGACGAAGACGCGCCGCACCGTGCGCGACAACGTCGAGGAGCACCTGCTGTTCGACGGCCGCCGGATCTACTTGCTCGCCGAGGGTCGCCTGGTGAACCTCGCCGCCGCCGAAGGACACCCGGCCGCCGTGATGGACATGTCGTTCGCCGACCAGGGATTGAGCGTGGAGTGGGTCGCGCGCAACGCGTCGAAGCTCGAGCCGCGCGTGTACGAGGTGCCGGACGAGATCGATCGCGAGGTCGCGCGCGTGAAGCTCCAGACGATGGGCATCGAGATCGACACGCTCACGCCCGAGCAGGAGCGATATCTCTCTTCGTGGCAAGAGGGCACCTGAGCGCTCGCCGTCGCGCGCCGGGGGAAGGACGATGACGGAGCGGGGGCCGGGCGAGGACTCGAGGATGGGACCGTTCTCGCTACAGGTTCCGCCGCCGTCGCTGAACGGCTCGCGCGTGGAGCACAGCTCGCTGGATCCGTTGCGCCAAGCCGTCCCGGGTTTCCTGGTGGCGCTCGTGCTCGCGCTTTCGTCCGTGCCGCAGATCGCGCTGGTGGAGACGGCGTCGTTCGCGCAGTGGTGGCGTCTGCTGATCGCGACGTCCTGCGGCGGACTGGCGATCGGGTTGTTGGTGCGCCGGTCGTGGACGGTCGCCGCCGTGCTGGGCGCTACCGCGGAGATGATCGGGCTCTTCATCGCGTACGGGCTCGTGCGTAAGCAATCGGCCTCGTCGGTGTCGTTGTCGCGTGTCGCGGCCGACTTGGCCGGCCTCCTCGCCTGGGCCGTCGTTTCCGGCGGTGCCTCCGCCGCGGCCGGGTACGCGATCCGAACCGCGTTCGTCCGCCGTGCCGCGTCGCGAACCGTGAAGCCGATCTTCCCGCGCTCGAACTAACACGCGTCGGTTGCGCGCGTCATAGCGTCTGTCTCGGACGTCGCGCGCCGGTCTTCCCCGCCCGAATCACGATTGGATTTTCACGACTTCGTTGGCGTTTCGCGTGTGATTGTGAGCACGTTCTCGCGCGGGGTTCTGCGTTCCCCGTGAGAGACGTTTCAAATCAACAACACGCGCGTGTTGTTGATTTGAAACAAGAACCGCGGAAGGGTTGACGCCTCCGGTTCAACCGCTCGCGCCCTCGTCTTTGGCGCCAGTCGCCGGCCAGACGTGCGCCGGGCCGCATCCCGAGCGACTCGTCTGCGTTCTCCGCGAGGCTCGCCCGTCCTGGGCGCGTACCCAATTTCCCGGTTGCGGCGCTTCTGTGAGTGGAAAGCGCCGTTTGCGTGAAACGGGTCGGTTGAGGCCTCGAGTATCCGAGCGGCGTTTTTCCTTTTCGGGAGTTCGTGCTCGTCCGGGGCGGGGTCGTCCGGGCGCGGTGTCGTTGGGCGCGGAGCGGCGTGCCTCGTGCCGGCCGGCGCGCGGGTACGCTGACCGGCGTGCGAGCCATCGAGTGGAGCGGGACGTCGCTCCGCATCCTCGACCAGACCCGGCTGCCCCGCCGGGAGGTATGGCTCTCCGTGGACACCACCGCGAAGCTGGCGGAGGCGATCGCGAAGCTGCGGGTGCGTGGCGCGCCGATGCTGGGGATCGCGGGTGCCTTCGGCGTGGCGAACGCGGCGGCGCGGTCGCGGTCGAAAACGGCGCCGGGAGTTCTCGCCGACGCGGAGAGGGCCGGCACGACGCTGGCTGCCACGCGGCCGACTGCCGTGAACCTTGGGTGGGCGATCGAGCGCACGCTGCGCGCAGGAAGAACGGCGGCCGAGCAGACGAGCGACGCGTCGGCGGTAGTAAAGGCGCTCGCGGCGGAGGCGCACGCGATCGCCGACGAGGACGCTGCGGCGTGCGATGCGATCGCGCGAGCGGGGCAAGAGTTCCTGAAGCGCGGGGCGACGGTGCTCACGCATTGCAACACAGGGTCGCTCTGCACCGGCGGGTGCGGGACCGCGCTCGGGATCATTCGCACGGCGCACGAGGACGGCAAGGACATCACGGTGCTCGCGACGGAGACGCGGCCCTTGCTGCAAGGTGCTCGGCTCACGGTGTGGGAGCTCGGCGCGATGGGCGTGCCGCATGCGCTGGTGGCGGACTCCGCGGCGCCGTCCCTGCTTGCGCGGGGGAAGGCAGACGTGGTGGTCGTCGGCGCGGATCGCATCGCTGCGAACGGCGACGTTGCGAACAAGATCGGGACGTACTCGCTTGCGCTCGCGGCGCGGGAGGCGAAGGTGCCGTTCGTGGTCGCGGCGCCGGTCTCCACGATCGATCTATCGATTGCGGGCGGGAAGGACATCGTCGTGGAGGAGCGGGATCCTGACGAGGTACGCACGATCCTCGGGGTTCCGGTGGCGCCGCCGGGTACGCCGGCGCTGAATCCTGCGTTCGACGTGACGCCGGCGAAGCTCGTCACCGCGATCGTGACGGATCGTGGGGTGGCGCGGCCTCCGTTCAAGGCGTCGTTGCGGAGGATCGCGGCCGGCGCATAGCTCCGTTCGTCGCACGTGACAACGCTGCGGGAATCGTTATCGTCGTGCGTCGCGATGGTGTTGCGTGTGCTTTCGGATTTGTTGTTGCCTCCGCGGTGTGCGGCATGCGATGCGTGTGGCGCGAGCCCGTTGTGCGCCGGGTGCAGCGAAACGATCGCGTGGATCGGCGACCACGCGTGCGGGCGGTGTGCGTCGCCGCGGCGTGATGCGCGCGAGGCTTGCGACGTGTGCACCGGGCGGGAGCTTGGGTTCGGGGCCGCTGCTTCGGCAGTGCGGTACGACGGGCCGGCGAGAGACGCGATCCTGGCGTTCAAGATCTTCGGAGAGCGCCGAAATGCGCGGGCGTTCGCTGAGTGGTTGCTGCAACCGGCGCGACGGTTGTCGCGGCCGGACGCGATCACGTGGGTTC
>JBIOWR010000083.1:0-4417 GCA_044868775.1 Actinomycetota bacterium | reverse complement strand
CCACCTGACGCTGCTCGCGCGACAGGCGCGACGCCGTCACCGCAAACGCCGAAGCGGCCAGGAACGCAATCGCGAGGCCGAGCGTGGCGACGCGCGTGGAGCTCGACGTCGGAGGAGGTATCAATTGATCACGACGTGAGGATCGACGTGAGCTCAGCGGGCGCGACGCGCCGGAAGGCGCGGCGCGTCCGCGACCGATCGAGCACGGCGACCTCCAGCTTCGCGGCTTCGAGGGAACGGTTGGGGTCTGCGGCTTCGAGTGCCGACGCCGCCAGCTTCGTCGCGGCGTTGAAGTCCATGTCCGGCGAGTACTTCTCGCGCAGGATCGTGGTGAGCGACTCCGCTTGCCCGCCGATCGCGACGAACCCTTGCTCGTCGGAGATGCTGCCGTCGTACAGGATGCGGTACAGCTCGTCCATCGGCTGCGACTCGCCGACTTGCGCGACGAGCAGCTCGACCTCGTACGGCTTCATCTCCTGGGTGAAGATCGTCCCGAGCGCCTGCGCGTACGCGTTCGCGACCGCCTTGCCGGTCACGTCCTCCCGTCCGTACGAATACCCGCGGAGGTCTGCGAGGCGCACACCGGCGATGCGGAAGTTCTCGAACTCGTTGTACTTGCCGACTGCGGCGAACGCGATGCGGTCGTACAGCTCCGAGATCTTGTGCAACGTCAGCGAGGGATTCTCCGCCGCGAGCACGATGCCCGGCTCGCACTCGATCGCGATGAGCGAGCGGCCGCGCGCGATGCCCTTGCGCGCGTAGTCCGCGCGGTCCTTCATCATCTGCTCGGGCGAGACGTAGTACGGCATCGGGGTCATCCGATGCCTCCCGTCTCCGCGCGAATGCGCAGCAAGTCCTCGGCGATCGCGCGCACCTCGTCTTCCGGCGCGGTCTCGTATCCCGTGGCCGTCACCGTCACCACCGTCGGGAAGATCCCGCGCACGAGATCGGGCCCGCCCGTCGCCGTGTCCTCCTCGCTCGCGACCAGCAGCGCCTCGACCGCGGCGCGCACGGCGGCCGCGCGCTCGAGGTTCGGGCGGTACGTCGTGCGCAACGCGCTGCGCGCGTGCTGGCCGCCCGACCCGGTCGCGTGATAGTCGAGCTCCTCGTAGCGTCCGCCGACGACGTCGTACCGGAAGATGCGCCCCTGGTTGCGACGTACGTCGAAGCCGCCGAACAGCGGCACGACGACGAGCCCTTGCAACGCCATCGGAAAGTTCGCGCGAATCATCTGCGCGAGCTTGTTGGCCTTGCCTTCGAGGGAGAGCATGTCGCCCTCGACCTTCTCGTAGTGCTCGAGCTCCGTCTGCAACAGCTTGACCATGTCCATCGCGGGACCGGCCGCGCCGGCGATCGCGACCGCGGAGTAGTCGTCGGCGGGATGCACCTTCTCGATGCGGCGATCGGCGATCTGGTAGCCCTCGGTCGCACGGCGGTCGCCCGCCATCACGATGCCGTCGGCGAACTTCAGCGCGACGATCGTGGTGCCGTGCGGAACGCTCGGCGAGAGCTCCCCTGCCGATGCGCTCTTCGCACCCGGCAGCGCGCCGGGGTCGACGCGCCCAACGAGATCCGCAAACGACGGGTTCGCGTCCGGCGTGAAAGCCGCGCGCGTCCAGTCAGCGCCGAAGCCGCTCATGGAACGGGGATTATGGACGAGGACACGGCCGCGCGCACGCAGGCCCGCACCTATTGGCCGCCCTTTTGGATGAAGCTGCGGACGAACTCCTCGGCGTTCTCTTCCAGCACTTCGTCGATCTCGTCGAGAAGCTCGTCGAGCTCTTCCTTGACCTCTTCGGCCTTCTTCGCGACGTCGGTCCTGGCCTGCCCGCCGGACTCCTCGCCGTCGCCCGCGCCGCCCTGGCGGCGCTTCTTCTCCTGGCCTCCACCGGTCTTGCTCACACAACCTCCCCTCGGGGACCGGGCTCCATAATAGCCTCGGCGCTTCGCGCCCGTGCCTGGAATCGGAGACGAACCGAGCGCCTCAGCCCTGGATCTTCGCGACCAGCTCCGCCGCCGTGGCGCACGACGCGAGGAGCGCCTCGACGTGCTGGCGGGTGCCGCGCAGCGGCTCGGTCATCGGCACGCGCTGCAGCGACTCGGCGCCGGTGTCGAAGATCACCGAGTCCCACGACGCCGCCGCGATCTCGCGTGAGAACTTCGCGAGGCACCGTCCGCGGAAGTAGGCGCGCGTGTCCTCGGGCGGCTCGGTCATCGCGCGCTGCACGTCGTCCTCGCTCACGAGGGTCTCGAGCTTGCCGCCGCGCTCCAGCAAGTACGCGAGGCCCTTGCCCGTGCGCACGTCGTGGTATTGCAGGTCCATCATGCGCAGCTTCGGGTCCTTCCAGTCGAGGTCGTGCTTGTTGCGATAGCCGTCGAGCATCCGGTACTTGGCGACCCAGTCGATCTGCGAGCCCATCTGCATCGCGTCGTGCTCGACGCCGGACAGCACGGCCTCCCAGCGCGCCATCACCGCCGCCGTCCACGGATCGGGATCGTGGCGCGCGAAGTACTTCTGCGCCATCTCGTGGTACGCCCATTGCACGTCCACCGCGCGCACCGCGCGCCCGTCGCGCAGCTTGTACGTCGCCGCGCAGTCCACGTCGTGCGAGATCGCGCGCAGCGATTGCACCGACTGCTCGAACGTGAAGTCCTCGGTGATCCCCTCGTCCTCGATCATCTTGAGCACGATCGCGGTGGTGCCGAACTTCAAGTAGTTCGCCACCTGCGACATGTTGGCGTCGCCGATGATGACGTGCAGCCGGCGGTACTTCTCCGGGTCGGCGTGCGGCTCGTCGCGCGTGTTGACGATCGGGCGCTTCAGCGTCGTCTCCAGCCCGACCTCCACCTCGAAGAAGTCCGCGCGTTGCGAGATCTGATACGTGCCTTCCTTGCCGGGAGACGTGCCGCCGAACAGCCCGGCGCCGGCGAACACCTGCCGCGTGACGAAGAACGGGAGGATGTCGTGCACCAGCCGTGCGAACGGCACCGCGCGATCGACGAGGTAGTTCTCGTGGGTACCGTAGGACGAGCCTTTGCCGTCGGTGTTGTTCTTGTAGATCAGGATGCGGTCGCCGACCGGCATCACCTCTGCCGCGCGCTTCATCGACTCTTCGAGGATGCGCTCGCCGGCACGGTCGTGCACGACGAGCTCGAGCGGGTTGGTGCACTCCGGCGTGGAGTACTCCGGATGCGCGTGGTCGACGTAGTAGCGCGCGCCGTTGGTGAGGATGACGTTCGCGAGGCCGAGGTCGCCGTCGGCCGGCGCCTCGCCGAGCTCGGTGCGCAAGTCGAAGCCGCGCGCGTCGCGCAGCGGCGACTCCTCCTCGTAGTCCCAGCGCACGCGCTTCAGCGCCTGCGCCGCGTATGCGTTGATGAGCAAGCTGGAGCCGAGCACGGGATTGAAGTCTGTGGAGCTCGGCACCGTGATGCCGTACTCCGTCTCGGTTCCCATCACCTTCGGGATCGCCACGGCCCTCATCCTACGCTCGTCCGGCGCGTTCGCCGGTGACAAAGTCACCGGTGGCGGCGGCGGCCCCTACACGTTGCCTACAGGTACTGACCGGTCGTGATGTTTTCGATCTGCTTGCCGGGCCCCTTGTGATCCCCGAGTAGCGTGCGGACGTACACGATGCGCTCGCCCTTCTTTCCGGAGATGCGCGCCCAGTCGTCCGGGTTCGTGGTGTTGGGCAAGTCCTCGTTCTCCTTGAACTCGCTGCGGATCGCGAGGAACAGGTCGTCGGCCTTGATGCCCTTCTCGTGCGCGTCCAGGAAGCGTTTGATCGCTTCTTTCTTCGCGCGCGCAACCACGTTCTCGATCATCGCGCCGGAGTTGAAGTCCTTGAAGTACAGGACTTCCTTGTCGCCGTTCGCGTACGTCACCTCGAGGAAGCGGTTCTCGTCGCTCTCGTCGTACATGCGGTGCACCGTCTGCTCGATGATGTGCGCGCACGCGTCGTCCGCGTTGCCGTGCCGCTTGATCTCGTCCTCGTGGATCGGCAAGTCCGGCGTCAAGTAGATGGAGAAGATCTCCTTCGCCGCCGGCGCGTCCGGGCGCTCGATCTTGATCTTCACGTCGAGACGGCCCGGCCGCAGGATCGCGGGGTCGATCATGTCCTCGCGGTTCGACGCGCCGATCACGATGACGTTCGACAGTGTCTCCACGCCGTCGATCTCAGCGAGCAACTGCGGCACGATCGTGTTCTCCACGTCGCTCGACACGCCGGAACCGCGCGTGCGGAACAGCGAGTCCATCTCGTCGAAGAACACGATGACCGGGAAGCCCTCGTCGCTCTTCTCCTTCGCGCGCTGGAAGATCTCGCGGATCTGGCGCTCAGTTTCGCCGACGTACTTGTTCAGGAGCTCGGGGCCTTTGATGTTGAGGAAGTAGCTGCGAGCAGCCTTGTCACCGGTGACC